>JANMDL010000473.1:0-2031 GCA_031376295.1 Chitinophagales bacterium | reverse complement strand
TTTAAAATGCCACAAGAATTAAAACCGTTCAAACAAATAAACCCATTCTCAACACAAACACAATCTTTAGGAGAGAATCCTCAAAATTTGACCCTTTACGCTTTTGTACCTATCGACCAAGCAACTCTGTAACATATCTTCATCATCGCTACTCGTCCTGGCTATCCGGGATCTGCAAATCAGCCCATTATCCCATCAGCACATCATCACATTACTTCAACCCCATCTCCTCCGCAATCACTTTAATTCTGTGGCTAGTCATTTTTTCAGCAGGGCCTGTTTCGGACACTGCGGAAATTTCAGCATTTACACTAAAGTAAAATTTGATCTTGGGCTCGGTACCACTTGGCCTTGCAGATATTTTGGTACCATCGGCCAGTTCAAACTGCAGCACATTGCTTTTGGGCAGGTTAGTGGGCCAGGTTTCGCCGGTAACCAGGTTTTTGCCCACCTGCAGTTCATAATCCAGCAACTTTGTTACCACCAACCCTCCAAGGGTAGCAGGCGGGTTTTCCCGGAAGCCCTGCATCATAGCCGCTATTTCTGAGGCACCATTCATACCTTTTTTGGTAATACTCACCAGGTCCTCTTTGTAAAAACCATACTTCACATACAGCTCCTGCAATTTTGCATACAGGCTCCTGCCCTGGTTCTTTTCATACGCTGCCATTTCGCACAACAGCGCTACGGCGCTGATGGCATCCTTATCCCGTATTTCATCACCAATCATCAGTCCAAAGCTTTCCTCACCACCAATGATGTATTTTTCTTTGCCTTCCTTTTCCTTTATCATGGCACTTATCCATTTAAACCCGGTAAGCACACTGTAGCAGGCCACCCCATTGGCAGCAGCTATTTTGTCAATCATATCCGTGGTAACAATGGTTTTTATCACCATGTCATTGGGCTGTGCAATACCTTTTGTTTTGCGGGCCTCAATCATATAATTAAATGCCAGCACTGCCGTTTGGTTGCCATTCATCAGTACCCATTCGCCATTGTCGTTTTTTACGCCAATGCCCACACGGTCGCTGTCGGGGTCGGTGCCCAGCAAAATATCAGCATCCAGTTCCTGCGCTTTGCGCAGGCCAATGCTCATGGCTTCCTTTTCTTCGGGGTTGGGATATACCACAGTAGGAAAATTTCCATCAGGTGTGGCCTGCTCCTCCACCACATGCACATTAGTAAAGCCAAAGCGCTGCAACACCTGTGGCACCAAAGTAATACCCGTACCATGTATGGAAGTGTACACAATCTTAAGGTCGTGCTGTGCTGCACACACATCCGGGTACACACTCAGCACCTTCACCATGTCCAGGTAGGCATTGTCCATTGCTTCGCCAATAATGGTAATATTTTCTTCCCCACCAGTCCATTTTACATCATCTGCCGAAGCAATTTTTTCCACTTCTTTTATTACATTTTCATCATGCGGCGGTACCATTTGCGCCCCGTCATCCCAATAAGCCTTGTAGCCATTGTATTCCTTGGGGTTATGGCTGGCAGTACACACTACCCCGCCCTTGCACCCAAAGTGGCGTATGGCATAGCTTAGCTCAGGCGTGGGGCGCAGCGCTTCAAACAGGTACACTTTAATGCCATTCGCAGCAAAAATATTGGCCGTTGTTTCAGCAAAAAAGCGGCTGTTGTTGCGGCAGTCGTGCGCTATGGCCACGCTGATACCATCGCCAAAGCAAATTTTAAGGTAATTGGCATAGCCCTGTGTGGCCATACCCACCGTGTATTTATTCATCCGGTTGGTGCCGATGCCCATGATGCCACGGAGGCCACCGGTGCCAAACTCCAGGTTTTTATAAAATGCATCTGCCAGTTCATCCGGGTTTTCCTTTTGAAGGCGGATGATTTCGTCTTTCATACTTTGCTCAATATTGCCATTGAGCCACCCGTCAATCTTTACCTGAATATTGCTGTCCATAATTTTGTGTTGGTTAAAAGTTGAAGTTATTAAAATTTGGTTAACAGTAATGGTTGTATTTTTGTTTTTTATATGAAATTTTTGTTTTTTTTTTT
>JANMDL010000465.1:0-1779 GCA_031376295.1 Chitinophagales bacterium | reverse complement strand
CCGATAAAAAATTGTACAGCTACCGGCAAAGTTCACTCAACCTCAAAGAGTATGCATTGCCGGGCTTTTTTGGCAAATACAGCACCATAAAAGCTATTAACGGAAAAGTATATCTCTTAAAAAAAGAAGGCATTGATATATACCAGGTAAAATAATTTACCACCAATGCCGTAATTTTACAAATGGATTTTCTGGAACAAATCTTTCTCGGCAATACAGTAAAAATGTATGCCATTGTGCTGGGCACTATTCTGCTGGCATGGCTGTTAAAAAAATATCTCTCTCGTTACATTGCTTCGGTACTTTACCGGCTGTTTATCCGCATCTGGGGTAAGGTGGAGAAGAAACATTTTATTGACCTGGTGGTGGAGCCCATCGAGGCTTTTCTGCTGGTGCTGGTAACGGTTTTTTCGCTGGACAAACTGAATTTTCCTGCTGCATGGGTGTATAGGATTTACGGTGTATCAACGGAAGTAGTGGCTGAGAAAATTGGCATCGGTATCATCGTGCTTACTTTTACCTGGCTGCTGCTGCGCCTGATTGATTTTATTGCCATGGTGCTGGAGCGCAAGGCCGACCTTACCGACGACCAGAGCGATAACCAACTGATTGTTTTCTTTAAAGATTTTTTTAAAGTGCTGCTGGTTATTGGCGGCTTGCTTGCGGTACTTAAGTTTTGTTTTAACCAGGCCATTGGTCCGCTGGTAACCGGGCTGGGCATTGCCGGTGCAGCCATCGCCCTGGCTTCCAAAGAAAGTCTGGAGAACATCATCGCTTCCTTCATCATTTTTTTCGACAAACCTTTTGTAACCGGCGATACTTTAAAAGTACATGATATTACCGGCACCGTGGAGCGCATTGGCCTGCGGAGCACCCGCATTCGTACTATTGATAAAACGCTGGTAAGTGTACCCAACAAGCAAATGGTGGACAGTATTGTTGACAATCATACCATGCGTACCATGCTGCGTGCAGAGGTTAAGCTGCTGCTCTCCACACAAACTCCTGCTGCCGATGTGGAAAAACTAACATTAGCAATTTCGGTTATACTGCAAAAGAATGAACAATTGCAGGATATAGCTGTTTTTGTAAAGGACGTCAGCCGCACAGGCATACAGGTAATAATTGAATATTTCAGCCAGCCCATGGAACAGGCCTCATTTGACATTTTGAAACAGGAAATTAACCTGGGAATAAAAAAAATACTGGAAGAAAACAGGATCATATTTGCTGCGGCTTAATGCACAGTAAAATTCACCGGGAGGGTTAAACAAACAACATGATGCAGACAGATTTTTTAGTAATAGGTTCAGGGATAGCAGGGCTTACTTATGCACTTAAAACGGCACAGGCCCTTCCGGATAAAACAATCACCATCCTCACAAAAACACAAAGCGACGAAACAAATACCAAGTATGCCCAGGGCGGCATTGCTGGTGTAATGGATTTTGACAAGGACAGTTTTGACAAGCATATTGAAGATACGCTGATTGCAGGCGATGGCCTTTGCGACAGGAAGATTGTAGAAATAGTGGTAAGGGAAGGGCGTGACAGGATAAACGAAATAATAGCATGGGGGGCAAATTTTGACAAAGATGCAGAAGGAGATTTTAAACTGGGTAAAGAGGGTGGCCACAGCGAATACCGCATCCTTCACCACAAAGATGTTACCGGTAAGGAAATGGAAAGGGCGCTGCTGGAAGCGATAAAAAAAATGCCCAATATCCATTTGATCAATTACTGCTTTGTGCTGGACATCATCACCCAGCACCACCTCGG
>JANMDL010000453.1:0-2601 GCA_031376295.1 Chitinophagales bacterium | reverse complement strand
AATGAGGTTGGCAGAAATAGCAGGCATAGGTTATAAGTTATGAGTTATAGGTAATGAGTTATAGGTGATGGATTATGAGTGAAAATATATTCCTATACTGGTTACAACTCAGGGCTACCGTAACTCCCTGCGTCCTTTGCGGTTCTTAGCGTTCCTTGCGATACAATAAGCAGTGGTTTTTATTGCTGTTTCTTTTTCTGCTTCTCCAGTTTTTTAAAGTAATTCCTGAAGAGGAAATTGTGTTTCAGTGCTTCCATATTCTGGTTAAAGCCATCTGTTCCTTTTTGTATATTGTCCAGCGCCTGGTTTAGCTTTTGTGCCATCAGCGTGTCTTTTAAAAGTACGTTTACTGTTCCTTTGGTACTGTTGATGTCCTGGCGGATACCTGCCACCATGTTGTTCAGTTCTGTGGCCAGTGAGTCGGCCTTGTCGCCCACTGATTGTATCTTCAGGATGGCCTCATTCATGTTTTTTGCAAGGGAGCTGTCACGCAGCAGTATGCCTGCATTACCTTTTCCTTTTTTTACATCTGCTACAATGGCGTACAACTGGTCTACCGTACCTGCGGCCATGCTGGTGGCTGTATGTATATTCGACATTGATTGTTTAAGGTCCCTGGGTATCGACATGTCATTCATCAGTGTCCATAATGCGCTGCTGTTGTTTACTCGCTGTACGGTTGCTTTCAGCTCGGTAGCAATTTCAGCTATGTCATTGTTCGTTTTATACAGAGTCTGCAGCATTTCGTCTGTGCTCACTGCTTTTTTAGTGGCCAGTATATCTCCCTCTGCAGCCAGGTCCGATGGCTGCCTTGCCGGTATAATATTCACTACTTTATTACCAACCAATCCTTCCGTGCCGATAGATACCACAGCATTTTTATGGATTACCGAAAGCATTTTTTTATCAATCGTCATGGTTACTTCAATAACGGTATCATTCAGTATCTGTATTTTTTTTACTGTTCCTGCCTCAATACCGGCAAAGCGTACATTGTTTCCGGCAACCACACCCTGCACGTTGTCAAACCTGGCCTTTAGTGTATAAGTTGCTCCAAAAAGATTTCTGTTTTTGCCGATGAGGTACAGTAGTACCACCAGAAATAACAAACCTGCCAGTGCAAATATGCCCGTTTTAACAGTATTGGTAATTCGTTTTGTCATACTATCTATTCAAAAAATTCTTTCACTTTTAAATCAGCATTCAACTTCAGCTCATTATAACTGCCGCTGATATAGCATCTGCCATCAATCAGCATCACCACCCTGTTTCCCGGCCATTGTACACAATTCATATCATGTGAAATAATGAGCGAAGTGGTATTGTATTTATCCTGTATTTCCGCCATCAGGTGAATGATTTCTTTACCTGTTATTGGGTCAAGCCCCGTTGTAGGTTCATCGTACAAAATAATTTCCGGTTTCAGTATCAGAGTACGTGCCAGGGCTATG
The DNA here is from genome assembly GCA_031376295.1 of Chitinophagales bacterium. Taxonomy (GTDB): domain Bacteria; phylum Bacteroidota; class Bacteroidia; order Chitinophagales; family Chitinophagaceae; genus Ferruginibacter. The sequence goes on along the minus strand of JANMDL010000453.1, from coordinate 1,150 downwards.
CGTTTGCGCATACCGCCCGATAATTCTGCCGGCATCATATCAACTGTATGGGCAAGGCCTACATCTTTCAGCGCATCCATCACCATCTGGTTTACTTCGGCCTGTGTAACCTGTATCCAGTGCCTGCGCAGGGGAAACTCCAGGTTCTCCCTCACCGTCATAGAATCATACAGCGCATTGCTCTGAAATAAAAAACCCACCCTTGCCCTCAGTTTATCCAGTGCAGCATCACTTATCTCTGTTATGTTCTGGCCAAGCATTTTAATACTGCCACTGTCTGGTTTCATCAGCCCGATAATGCATTTTATCAGTACCGACTTGCCAGAACCTGACTTGCCCAGTACCACCACGCTTTCACCCTTCTTTATATCCAGGCTGAAATTATCAAGCACATGGTTGCTGCCAAAGGATTTGTACAAGTTCCTGATCAACAGTACATTTTCAGCCTGTAAAACTTCTTTATATTCTGCAGCCTGTTGTATTGCGGTGGTCATAATATTTAATTCAAGCCCAATAAATCAGTTACCTGTACCGCCAGCAGGTCAATCACAAATATCATTACCGATGATACCACTACTGCTGAATTAGCCGACCTGCCCACCCCCTCGGTACCCTTGCTGCTGTTGTATCCCTTATAGCTACCGATGATGCCTACTGCAAAGCCGAAGAAATAACTTTTTACAAACGCCGGCAACACATCACTGAATGAAATGCTGTCGATCACCTGCGTCCAGAACAGGCTGAAACTGGTATGGCCACGGATATTAACGCCCAGCCAGGAACCATACAATGAAATGGCATCACCCAATATCATCAGTACAGGCAGCATCAGTGTGGCAGCCATTACCCTTGATACTACCAGGTACTTAAAAGGGTTGGTGCCGCTTACTTCCATGGCATCAATTTGCTCTGTTACTTTCATTGAGCCCAGCTCTGCGCCGATGCTGCTGCCTATTTTACCGGCAAATATCAGGGCTGTTATCACGGGGCCTATTTCCCTGATGATGGCGATGCCTACAATGGCCGGCAGTTGCGACTCCACACCGTAGTCCACCATGGAGGGGCGCAGTTGCATGGTGAGTACAAGCCCCATGATAAAGGCCGTTAGTCCCACAAGCGGCAATGATTTGTAACCGATGATATAGCACTG
>JANMDL010000437.1:0-1558 GCA_031376295.1 Chitinophagales bacterium | reverse complement strand
GTGCAAATGGATATAAAAATTGAAGCTTCCTGGAAATCAGTGCTGAAAAATGAGTTCTCAAAACCCTACTTTCAGCAGATTGTGACTTTTATTAAAACGGAAAAGTCTGCGGGTAAAGTCATTTATCCTCCTGGCCAACTTATTTTTAATGCCTTTGACCATACGCCTTTTGATGCAGTAAGAGTGGTGATATTGGGTCAGGATCCTTACCATGGCAGCGGGCAGGCACATGGGCTTAGCTTTTCGGTACCAGAAAATGTAGCTCCCCCACCCTCCCTTGTAAATATTTTTAAAGAAATAAAGGCTGATACCGGTACTGCTATGCCCGCACGCTATGGCAACCTTACCAATTGGGCCAACCAGGGTGTACTGCTGCTGAATGCAGTACTCACTGTAAGAGCCAACGAGCCGGCCAGCCATGCCAAAATTGGCTGGATGGAGTTTACCGATGCGGTAATACAGAAAATTTCAGATAAAAAAACCGGTGTGGTGTTTTTGCTCTGGGGAAAATTTGCACAGGAAAAACAGGTGCTGATTGATGCTACCAAACATCATGTATTAAAAGCGGCACACCCTTCTCCGTTTAGTGCCGATAAAGGCTTTTTTGGCTGCAAGCACTTTTCAAAAACCAATGAATACCTTACAAAGCAGGGCTTTCCGCCTGTTGACTGGCTGATAGGCTGAACCGGATTGTAAAACATACTAATATTGACAAGGATTGTTATTAAAGATTAAATATGAAAGATTTTTTGGGTAAAATATGGGCGGTGTGGGGGATGATTGCATTTATTGTGGTGATGCTGCTGTTCTTTCCCATTTTTGCCTGCTGCTTTTTTTGGAAGGATCCCCGGCGCAGCGTTATTGCTTACCCATTTTTCAGATTATGGATGCAGACCTATCTGCCGCTGATTGGCGTAAGGGTAAGGTTGAAGGGCAAAGAGCATTTTGAAAAAGGGAAAAAGTACATTGTATTGTGCAACCATAATTCGCTGATGGATGTACCTGTATCAAGCCCATGGATACCGGGGCCTAATAAAACCATTGCTAAAATTGAAATGAGCCGCATACCCATTTTTGGGGTTATTTACAAAATAGGCTCCATATTGGTTGACAGAAAAGACAAAGACAGCCGCCGCAAAAGTTTTTTACTGATGAAGGAGGCGCTGGATACCGGCCTGCACATGTGCATATACCCCGAAGGCACCCGCAACAAAACCACCGACCCGCTAAAGGAATTTCATGACGGGGCTTTTAAGCTGGCTGTAGACACAGGTAAACCGGTAATACCTGCCATACTGATGGGCACAAAAAAAATATTACCCAATAACAAGGGGCTTTTTCTGTGGCCGGGCACCGTCCATTTTCATTTTTTACCGCCTATTGATCCGGGTAAAGATGCTGAAGCATTAAAGCAGAAAGTGTTTAAGCTGATGTGGGAGTATTATGCGGGGAACAGTTGAAAGTTTGAAAGTTCAAAAGTGAGAGTTCCTATCCCGACGGGGTCTGCCGGATTATAAGCGCAGGCAAGTGATACCCCAGCGTGTAAATACTGTTTAAT
>JANMDL010000431.1:0-1610 GCA_031376295.1 Chitinophagales bacterium | reverse complement strand
TGTTGTCGATTTACATGCTAGCGAAAATGTGCCGCCTGTGAGGGTGATGCTAGTCCGCTCTAATCATCAAGGCGAAAAAACACCTCCTTTTGATAGTCAGGTCTATGTTTCGTGGATGCCCGAAGATTGTGTGGCTCTGCCAAAAACCGCAATTGCTAACGCATAAACACATTAAAAATATGAGTATTTCTCGGCGTAAATTTCTCAAACAGACAGCCTATGCAACATCAGCGATCGCAGGAGTCTCGACTCTTGCGGCTTGCGGCATTTTTGATAAAAACCCACAGGAAACTGAAGCTGGTAAGGAAGAAGTTGCTCGCCCCGTTACACAGGATAAACAAACTCTATATATTTACGGCTGGGCTACTTACGTTAACAATAACGAAGTTTTAGAAGGATTTACTAAAGAGACGGGTATCAAGGTGGTGGGTGATACCTATGATTCTAATGAAGTGATGTTGGCTAAGCTTGAGGCTTCGGGAGGGCGATCGGGCTATAGCGTCATTTATCCTAGCGATTATATGGTGACGCAGATGCGTGACCTCAAACTACTTACCCCACTTAACAAAAAATTATTGCCAAATCTGGCAAATATTTCTAATAGCTATTTAGATCTGCCCCACGATCGCGGTGCGGTATTTAGTATTCCTGTAAGTTTGGGGACAACAGGGATTGCTTATAACGTCAAGGCAGTAAAGTCAATTATTGGCGAAGAACCGACTGATTGGAGTTACTTATGGGAACATAAAAGTAAGCTGAGAATTACCTTGGTTAATGATCCCCGTGAAGTAATGGGAATGGCTTTGCATATTCTCGGTAACTCCTATAACACCAAAGAAACAGAGAAAATCGAACAGGCATTTAAAAAATTACGCGAACTGATGCCTGCGATCGCTAATTTTACTACCGATGCATGGCGCGATCCTTTAGCTTCAGGCGACTTGATGATGTGCATGGCTTTTTCGGGGGATGCCATTAGCTTAGCCAGACAAGATCCGAATATTAAATATATTCTGCCCCAAGGTGGTACATCAATTTGGACAGATACCCTTGCTATTCCTAAAGGAGCCGCCAATATTGAAGGCGCTCATGCATGGATAAATTATGTAATGAAGCCTGAAATTGCTGCCAAAATCAGTGATGCTAATAGCTTCGGCACGACTAATAAGTACGCTAAATCGATGATCCCTGATGATCTCAAAGCGATTAAAGCTTTGGAACCATCAGAGGCTATGCTTGCTAAAAGCGATCGGATTGCCAAGCTCGACTCCGAAGTTTTACAGGTCTATGAAGGTTTTTGGACACGCTTAACCACAGGTTTAGGGTAACAACATGACATCACCAACTCCCAGTACACCAAAGATTGAACCATCTCTCAACAAAAATTTCTTCATCTGGGGAAATATTGTCCTGATGGCTGGCATACCTTGGTTGTTAACCCTAAGCATGGCGGGGCTGGCCGTTGGCGATCCGATCTTTCCTGACTGGTTTGAGATATCTCTGTTAGGTTTGCCTGCGATCGCTTTGGTAACTTGGCTCCAATGGATACAGCCTATTTCGCCATTTAGTCTATGGTTTATAGCCAAGCCAGTCGAAAGTTTAAGTGAACC
>JANMDL010000420.1:0-3844 GCA_031376295.1 Chitinophagales bacterium | reverse complement strand
GTACTGAACTTTTTGCGAAAAATTTCCCGGGGTGTACCGGAGTTAGTATGAATATGAGAAAAAGCTTCCTTATTTTCTTTGCTGTATTTGCAATCGTATCCGGCAGCTTAAGCCAGGGTATCAGTAATACAATGCTCTGGCGCATCAGCAACAAGGATGGTGGTAAGCCCTCTTATCTTTTTGGCACCATGCACCTTGCGCAAAAAAAACTCATGCTGTTTACTGATTCTGTTTACAGCGCCGTGTCTGAAACAGACAGCTTCTTTGGAGAGCTGGATTATGATAAATTATTGACGTTTTTTTCTGACAGCAGCATGGCAGGATTTTTTGAAGAAAAGGCAGATTTCCTCGACTCTGTAACTAAAACGCCTGGCTGGAAAGCAATGGTGGAACGTATGAACAGAAAATACGGCACAACAATAAATCCTGATAGCTTAGATCAGTTTATGGGTTTCAGTTCAAAATTATCAACAGATATGTATACAACTGAGCCTGGTGTAAAAGCGATGGACCTGATGTTGTCTGATTATGCAAAGTCGCTGGGAAAGAAAACAGGGGGGCTGGAGACCTACATCCTGCAGATAGATATGCTGTACAAAATTATTGGCGTACGGGTGCAGGATTCTACCCTCAATTTTGATAATGAGGCAGAACTGGTTAGTAATTTTAAACGCTATTACGAAAACCAGCTGCTGGATTCAATTGATCTTTACCTGCAGGCAATAAATCCTGGTTACCGGGGTGTTATTTTTACACAACGCAATAAAACCATGGCAGATTCTGTTGAAAAACATGCATATGAAGCACCGGCATTTTTTGCCATTGGATGCGGCCATCTGCCTGGCAATGACGGGGTAATTGAACTGCTGAGAAAGAAAGGCTTTATAGTCAGTCCTGTTCATTCAGAAAATAAAATATCTTTGCTGCTGCTGAATCAATTAAAAGATAAATGGCAGCAAGAACCCAGTACACCTGAGGAGGATTCTTTTATGAAGAAATTGCAGCAATTGAAGGATGCGGCAAAAGGAATATCTGTGGGGTCTGAAACTAAAAAGAAAAAAAAGATAGCAGGAAAAGGGGGGAAAAAGAAATGATTTTAATATATACAGCATGAATTTATATACAATCAATACAGGCAATTTTAAATTAGATGGAGGTGCTATGTTTGGTGTGGTACCAAAAATCATGTGGAACAAGCTGAACCCTGCTGATGAAAACAATATGTGTACCTGGGCGCTGCGCTGCCTGCTGGTGCAGGAGGGCAATAAACTTATATTAATTGACAATGGTATTGGGGATAAACAGGAAGATAAATTTTTCAAACACTATTTCCTGCATGGTAATGATACGCTGGATAAATCATTGGCTGCAAAGGGCTTTACAAAGGATGACATTACCGATGTGATATTGACGCACCTGCATTTTGACCATTGTGGTGGCAGTATTATACGGCAAGGCGACAAATTAGTACCTGCTTTTAAAAATGCAGTATATTGGAGCAATGAAAAACACTGGCAGTGGGCGGTGCAGCCAAACGACAGGGAGAAAGCATCTTTTTTAAAAGAAAATATACTGCCCATACAGGAAAGCGGGCAATTGATGTTGCAGGATATAAGCAGAGCTCAATCAGATATTTTGCCGGCCATTTCTTTTCATTATGCTTACGGGCATACCGATGCTATGATGCTGCCTAAAATTGTGTACAAAGGAAAAACCATTGTTTTTATGGCCGACCTGCTGCCATCGGTGGCGCATATACCCATCCCTTTTGTGATGGCCTATGATATGTTTCCCCTTACTACACTTAATGAAAAAAAAGCTTTTTTAACGGAGGCGCAGCAAAAAGAATATATCCTCTTTTTTGAGCATGACGCAACAGTGGAATGCTGCACACTTGAGTTAACAGAAAAAGGTATCCGCAGTAAGGATACCTTTAAGCTGAATGAATTATAGTAGCGGTTGTAAACTACCTTACACTTACCAATGAGCTGAGCGGATAACGCAGGTTTTTATAACCCATCATATCTATCTTAACACTGCCTACCGAAATGGGGCTTTCCACCCGCAGCAGCAGGTGATTGGGATCGTCGCTTACCCAGGCTGTCATCTTTTCGCCACCTTCAAAGATGGTGCCTTTTAAAAGCAGGGGCTTAAATTTAATGGCATTGAACTTTCCATAGCGGGTTTTTATCCGCTCCCTGCCCATGTAGCGTATGTACATGTGAAACACTTCGTCGTCCAAAAACATATCGAATGGAATTTTATCACCCACTTTGTACTGGTCAAAATTAATATTGCGGCAGTAGTACACAGCACTCACCACATCCTGTATGCAATTGCTTACTTTAAATACGCCATTGGTACTGGTGGCGGTTGCGGCATTTTGGTTAAAGGTAACGTTGTTGTATTTTTTGTACCCGCCTTCATCCACATTGCGGATGAATTTAAGGGGGAGCATTGTAGCTGTATCAATATAACTTTCATAACGGTCTCTTACTTTAAAAAAACCATCAAAAAACGAATAACTTTTGCCCTCACCCACACAATGGTACACCGCTTTGCCATTGTAGCGCTCAATATTGGTGCTGAAAGTGGCCTCACCAGCGCCTATGTAAGCACCCAGGGCACTGTAAAAAACTTTCATCGTTACCACTTCTCCATCCTGAAAAGCATAATTTTTAATGCCGCATTGGGCAGCCCTGGTTGAGGGGCGAAGGCTCATGCAGCATAAGCCCAGTAATAAAAAGCCAAACTTTGCGTATCTCATCATTTTTCCTTAAAAATTTTATTGCCAAGTATTAATAAACTGCCGGCTAAGGCAGGTATAAAAAGATTGATAAACCAAATCCCGAATGTTACAGCCAGTATACCCAGCGTGTTGCTGCTGAATAACCCAAACAGGCTCTGCCCTATTTTTCCCCTGATGGGTAAATCTGCGATTGCAAAAGTGGGAATAATCGCCAGCATCCAGAACATGACCGATACTACCCACAAACTTTGCCACCAATTTGTATCTACCTGCATCAATTGTAACATAAAGATGTACTGTAAGACGAAAACAAAGTACCGGAGGGTACTCAAAAACAGCAATCTTAACAAAATTTTTGCATCAAAGCTGTCGAGTACGCTGATGTAGTGGACAAACTTAACAGAATAAGGCAGTTTTTCCACCATTCGGATAAGCCAGCTAAGCCTGAAAAAGAACAGGATCATTACGAAAACAACAAATATGCTGATGTACAGGAATGTTTTTATCCAGAAAGGTGATAGCCCGAATAAAGTACCTGATACGGGATGTAACTGGTACAGCATATAGCCAAGACCACCGCAGCCAAACAGAATGGTGATAATAAGCTGAGAAATACTGCCCGCAATGGAAAGGGATACAGCTTTAATGCGGTTGCCCTCCTGAATATAAATGATACGGCCGCCATATTCGCCAATGCGGTTGGGCGTGTTGAGCGAAACGGTAACGCCGCAAAGTACCGATTTGAGCGCACGGGTAAAGCTCATCGGCTCAAGGGCATTTACTAAAAGCTGCCATTTACGAGCCTCAATACCCCAGTTAACAACACTCAGCAGTATAATCAGCCAGAACATCCAGGCTTGCGGGCCAAAGGGGGCTTGTTTTATCAGGTTAATGGCTACTGGCATATCAGCCTGGGTAGTTACCTGCTTGTATAGTGAATAAAACAGCCATACAGCGAGTGCAGGGCCGATGAACCAGGTAAATAATATGTTGAGTTTCCTTTTCAGTTATTTATTTTATGCCGGCAAAAATACGCTATTGTCTTCATTTGGTGTTTTGCTGTTTACGGAGGGAACATTTCAAATTGTTGCTTTC
>JANMDL010000374.1:0-3823 GCA_031376295.1 Chitinophagales bacterium | reverse complement strand
TACCTGTGGCGATTCATGATATACAGAAAATTTGTCAGCTATTTTATTGGAAATATCCCGGTACCTGATAAGGTCTAAAAAATAAAAATCCATCCCATCCGGCTGTGTACTTCGCTCCAGCCTGCCAAGTGCCACACTGCTGATAGAGCAACGGGTACTGTGCTTAAAAATTACCTGTGGCTTTAATTTTGATTGTTGTACAATGGTGTCAATACCGGTTTCATTGGTCAATTGTATCCAGTTCATATATATTGGCTTTAAAACTGTGTTGCATATTAATGGATAATACCCTCGGCCATTGGGCAGGAAGTACGGCGTGAGGCACCACATGAACTTACAACAACTGCTACCGTAATTAACAATATTGCAGCAAAAAATAATTTTTTCATACCTGTCAGTTTACTTTTTTAAAGTATTTTGCATTCTTTCGGCAAAGATAGTAAACCTTTTGGGTTTTTAAAACTTGAAAGTTTTTTATAATCAACTAATTATCAATCAATTAATGTTACAATTAAACAGGCCCATCGCCTTTATTGACCTTGAAACAACAGGCGTTAACCTTTCTACCGACCGAATTGTGGAAATTGCCATTGTAAAAGTAATGCCTGATGGCAGCAGGCAAACAAAACGTAAGCTATTAAATCCCGGCATACCAATACCACAACAATCAAGCGATATACATGGCATTACCGATGAAATGGTAAAAGATGCTCCCAGCTTTAAACAGGTGGCAAATGAACTGAAACAGAACATAGAGAACTGCGACCTTGGTGGATACAACAGCAACCGTTTTGACATTCCGCTGCTGATGGAAGAATTTTTAAGGGCTGGTATTGAAGCGGATTTGAGCAACCGCCGCATGGTAGATGTACAGCATATTTTTTATCAGATGGAACCCCGCACGCTTACCGCAGCAGTAAAATTTTATTGCAATAAGGAACTGGAGGGCGCACATGGTGCCGAAGCTGATATTAATGCCACTATTGATGTTTTTCTGGCGCAGTTAGACAGGTACAAGAACCTTGGCAACTCGGTAGATTCTGTACTGGGTGTTATTGGGGAAGAAAAAATTGTGGATTACGCTCGGAGGATGATTTTTGACGAAAAGGATGTTGAAGTATTCAATTTTGGAAAATTTAAGGGCAAACCCGTTGCCGACATCCTCAGAACCGAGCCCCAGTACTATGATTGGATGATGAAAGGAGATTTTCCGCTGCATACAAAGCAGAAACTGACTGAGATTATGAACAGGACTCTGTTAAAAAATAACTAATAATTACCTGTGGAAAACCCCTTTACCGGGCTTTATGATTTTTTTTGTAAATTTGATTTCCGGTAAACAAATTATCCAATTTTGGAAAAACTAGTTATTATACCAACATACAATGAAAAAGAAAACATCGCTGACATTATCAGTGCAGTATTCTCATTGACCCAAAACTTCCATGTACTTATTATTGATGATGGCTCTCCGGATGGTACAGCAGCTATTGTAAAGTCATTGATACCGCAATATCCCGGTCAACTATTTCTGGAGGAACGTACCGGAAAGCTTGGGTTGGGTACAGCTTATATACACGGTTTCCGCTGGGCTATTAACAGGGGCTACCGGTATATTTTTGAGATGGATGCAGATTTTTCACACAATCCTAAAGACCTTGAAAGGCTTTACCAGGCGTGTGTAAATGGAGCAGGCGTAGCAGTAGGCTCCAGGTATGTAAAAGGTGGCGCTGTTGAAAACTGGCCTACCAACCGCATAGCATTGTCAAAAGGAGCTTCGTTGTATACAAGAATTATTACCTGGATGCCGGTAAAAGATCCCACTGCAGGCTTTGTTTGCTACCGCCGCGAAGTGCTGGAATCTATCAATCTTGATAATATTGTTTTTGTTGGCTATGCATTTCAGATAGAAATGAAATTTGCCTCCTGGAAGCTCGGCTTTAACATTGCTGAAGTGCCTATTACCTTTGTTGACCGCAGGCTGGGCGCCAGTAAAATGAACAAGGGCATTGTAAAAGAAGGCATATTGGGCGTACTCAGACTGCGCTGGCTCAGTATGTTTAAAAACTACCGCAAAAAAGTAAAAAATACACTTACAGAAACACCTCCCCATACTTTTCACCAGCAGGAAGTAATTCTGGAAGGTAAATAAGCAATTTACTACTTCATGCCCAGTGCAATTAATTCTCCCGGCTACGTTTATGTAATTTTTTCTGCCGCTGCATCCGTTAAAAAACGGTTATACAAAAGAATGACTTTTTTTTCAAAGCATGTTTTGTAAAATCTTTATTGATAACAGCAGCATTATTATTTACAGCAACAAAAAATTACAATGAAAAAAATCACACTCTCCATCCCTGAGCCCTGCCACGAAGACTGGAACAAAATGACGCCTTCTCAACAGGGCAGGTTTTGCGGCTCCTGTCAGAAAGATGTTATTGATTTCACTGCCATGACGGATGATGAACTCTTCCGCTTCTTTGCAGAAAAAAAATCAACCAATGTTTGCGGCAGAACATTGTCTTACCAACTGAACACATCACTTGCCAAACCGGTTGAGCATAAAAAAAGGAAATTCTGGTACATCAGTTACCTTACCAGCCTCCTACTGTTTTTCAGCAAATCAGAAACAAAGGCACAGGTAAAACAGGGGGTAACTGTAGTGCCGGCCAATAAGCAGTCAAGCTTAGTGGGAAGAATAAGCAGTGTTAGAATGAAGGAAGAAATAAATGAAGGCTTTGTTGCCGGCAAAGTAAATGATGCTAACGGAAATCCAGTTCCTTATGCCACCATAGTTATAAGCGGAACAAAAAAAGTAGAAACTGCTGATAAACAGGGTAGCTTTAAAATAAAAGCAAGAGAAGGAAATGACCTCATCGTATCAGGTACAGGATTTGAAAGTAAAACTGTACATATCAATAGTACCAGTTTAAAAAAAGGTGTGGTAATTCAGCTTACTCAAAGTATGACTATGGGAGATATGATTATAGTAGCCGGCGGCATTTCAGCCTGTAGCGGTGATGATTATGTTGCACCTGATGAACCACGCCATATTGCACAATTGTATATAAAAGACAATGGCAGTAATGCCCCTGTAGCCAATGCAAAACTGGGTATTGTGCGCAACAACCAGAACAAGCAAAAAAAAAGATACACTAGCAGCCAGGGATTTTACGAACTGCTTAATATAAAAGAAAGTGACAGTTACATCATCACAGTTTCTGCAATTGGCTATAAGGAACAATCTGTAGTGCTAAAGGGAAATGAGTTCGGCAAGAGAAAAATGGACAAGGTTATTTTGCTGGAGAAAATTGAGTCGATAAAAAAGGTTCTCTCAGTACCTGAACAAATTACGCCTGTTCAAAATAACGTCAATATAGAATATGCTTTGCAGGGAAAAGCAGGCGGTATCGTAGTAGTTGCTGAACCTGATGCACAATCATCATTAAAACAAAGTCTGTTTAACCAGTTACTCATTAAACCCATAAAGAAGTTGCTTTCTCCTGCTGGCACTAAAACTGTCAAAACAAAGGCTCTGCTCTCTGTTTATCCCAATCCTGTAAGCCAGGGAGGCAGCATTACCCTTACAATTACAGATTTTTTTGCAGGGAATTATACCCTTTCAATAGTGAATACTGCTGGTGAGCAGGTGTATAGCATACCGGTAAATCTTACCGAAAACCGCAGTTCATTCACCATAAATACCGCTCATGTAAAAAATCCGGGGATTTATGTAATCGAAATGATCAGCGAATCAGGTAACAAGACAGCATGCAAACTGCTGGTTCAGTAATACCAAAACATAACTGTATGCAATCAGTAA
>JANMDL010000326.1:0-1837 GCA_031376295.1 Chitinophagales bacterium | reverse complement strand
ATCTCCTCATTCTTATCTTTCATAAGTTTATCAAAAAGGCTGCGTTCAATTAAACAAATAGAAGCAGCCGGTTAATGGCCAGCTTTTACCAGCAAGTTACTGATGATAGCTAAAAGTACAATAATTTTAAAAACCGTGGGTAAATGGACAGGGTACACCTTAAATTTTAGTGCAAAGTGCTATCATTAGCTAAAAACAAGCCTGAACAACAAAAATTGCACTTACCTGCGTATATTTGCTAATCAATTTTTCAAACTTCAATTCCAGAAAAATATGTACACGTATAAAATTCATTTACACAAAGAAACAGCAGGTGGCTTTACTGTTACTGTACCTGCTTTACCCGGCTGCATTACTTATGGAGAAAACATTGACGAAGCCATGGCCATGGCTAAAGAGGCAGTTGAGCTGTATATTGAAGAATTACAGGAAAGAGGTGAGGCCATCCCAGACGACAGCAACACACTGGAGTATTCTTTAAATTTGCAGACTGCATGAACCTGTCGTCAAAATACCTGATAAATATTTTACTGCAAAACGGCTTTGTTTATAAAAGAGCAAAAGGCTCTCATCAGCTTTACTACAACCCCACTACTAACAAAACAGTTATTGTCCCTGTGCATGGTGGAAAAGATATGAAAAAAGGCACTTTTCTTGCCATTATTAAGCAAGCAGGGATTGATAAAAAAGGGTTAGATTAGATTTTTTTAAGCATTTTCAGGTGCTTACAATATTTACCCCGGCTTTACAACAGGAATACTTTCTGCCGGTGAACCAACAAGAGGATTCAACCCCTTCAATCTTTGCTCATACAAATTAATAATATTCCGCTGAAAATTTTCCGGGTCGGGCTTGGCATAATGCGCCCCTGATTTCATACTGATTTTAAGCCCTTTTTCATTCACCGCATTGCGCTGCATTTTTTGTTGCCAGCGACGCTGTGTTGCCTGCATCAGGCGTTGCTCCAGCCAATTGCCAAAACGGTTGCTGAACAATGCCTCCAGCAGTCTTTTAAGCCGGTTGCCGGGGTTATGGATGAATACAGGGGCAATGCTATGTTGCGGGTAATAGCTGTTTACCCAGCTATTAGCTTCCTTAAATTGTTTGAAAGTGGTTTGCCCCTCCAATGGCAGTAAGGTGATGATTTCAGTTGCGGTAAAAATATTTTTCTCCTCAATTTCCATCACCGCATCATCAATATAATAATTAAGGCAGAATGGCCTGCGTTTTCGGGTAATGCGTGGCAGCTTGTACAATATGTGCAGCAATGTTCTGGTAAGCCACAACCTGCCACCTGCGGTAATCACAAAAAAATCAATATCCGTATGTTCATCAGCATAGTTTTTTGATAAGGAGCCTGACACGGCGATGCTGCGCACAAAGGGAAAACAGAATAACCACCGGGCAATTTTTTGCGCCTTTTCCATTTCCTTTACGGCTGATTGATTGCCTTTTTTTCTGCGTTCTGCCAGTACTGCATCATCCTGCAGCATATACAATCCGGCAATTGCAAAAATTTTCCGATCCCTCAGCAGTATTAATGCCTGCAGGTATACTTCATTTACTGTCGCAGGTGAATGAAGGAAAAGGGTAATCTCCTCTGCTGTAAGCGGGTATCTGAAAATATCAAAATAAGCAAGTGCTTTTAAAATATTCTGTTGTATGATGGTATCCCTGTTCAAAAATATATCAGCTTGTTTGTTTTGTTTGTAAAGCTATATGAATGAGCCCATTCTGTTTATAAAACCTGCGGTGACGGCTGTGTTTGTGGTAGCTCTGCCCGGAAGTGTACCATGCAATAATAAACCCATATTACCCATCTAAAAAACCGAGCTTA
>JANMDL010000285.1:0-3261 GCA_031376295.1 Chitinophagales bacterium | reverse complement strand
ATAAAACAACATTCCCGGAATGAAACAACCAATTAAAAATATGGATATTCAAACAATGATGATAATTATATTGGTTGGTGTAGCTGCCGGTATGCTGGGCGGTTTGGTGGGTGTAGGTGGAGGCATTATTATTGTGCCTGCGCTTGTTTACCTGCTGGGCGTAAGCCAGAAAACGGCACAAGGCACATCGCTGGCACTTATTATGTTGCCTGTGGGTATACTGGGGGTAATGCAATACTACAAGCAGGGGCACGTGGATTTTAAAGTGGTAGGTCTGCTGGCAATCGGATTTTTCCTGGGCAGTTTCCTGGGCAGCAAAATTGCCCTCAGCCTGCCGCAGGCTACCGTAAAAAAAATATTTGCTGTATTGATGATATTGATAGCCATAAAAATGCTTTTTTTAGACAAGGAAAAGGCTGGAAAAGATGCAGATAAAACAACGGCCTTAACCGGGAGTAATCTCACTGTCACACAAAACTAAAAATACCTTTTAATAATTCTGAGCCGGTGTGTACGCAACCCGGTATCTGAATTGATTATACCTGCATTGTCAATTTTATCAATACGCACTTTACCGGCTGCATGTATTATCTCCTGAGTATTAAGTAACAACCCCACATGAATAATTCTGCCAGTTTCATCATCAAAAAAAGCAAGGTCGCCGCACAGCACTTCCTGCAAAAAATCAACCGTTTTTCCGCTTTCAGCCTGTGCATATGCATCCCTTGGTAACTTCAGGTTCAAAAATTTAAAAACGGTTTGCGTAAAGCCGCTGCAGTCGGTGCCAAACACAGTTTTACCACCCCAGAGGTAAGCCGTATTTAAAAACTTAAATGCGGTAAGTTCAATCAACCGGTTGTCAATTTTTACTTCATCCAGATTAAGGGAAGCGCCATTAAAGTCTATGTTATTTTTATCACAAATATACTTTCCATCCTGTAATGCAGGAAGTGAACTGCCATAAGGGACAAACATTTGCTGTCCATTGTAAGCAATCTCATTCACCCAACCGGCTGTCAATAAACTTCCTTCCCGGCTAAAATCAGCTTCATTTACCTGTGTAATATGGCTGAACTGGCACCATCCAGGGTACCCATCGTATTTGCACCTTACCCTGATCCACTCAGTTCCAGTGGCTTCAACTATATAAACACCTTCCCCAAAAACAAGCTGGCTCACCATTTCGGCTTCATGGGCCGGGGCTGTGCGCATAGGGCTTACTGGCACACAACAAAAAGCAAATGACGAAGTTTCCAATAGCGTAATTTTTAAATTGTAAATTAAAGATAAACATCAAAAAATATTTGTGAAAAAGAACTTTCAATGCATCTTTACAAAAAACTACTGATTGAAGCCGGAAAGGTTTAACCATATAAGCGACCAGGGGCTGCTGGAGAGTTATTACAAAGACCATGATAATGAGTGGCTTGGAATACTTTTACAGCGCTATACCATGCTGCTGCTGGGTGTGTGTATGAAGTACCTTAAAAATGAAGAAGAGGCAAAAGACGGTGTACAACAGGTTTTTTTGAAGGTAATTGGCGAAGTTGGCAAATATAAAATTGATTATTTCAAAAGCTGGATATACATGGTGGCTAAAAACCACTGCCTGATGAAACTCAGGGACAAGGGGAAGATAACCACAGAAATAAACGACCGGATAATTGCCACTCCGGACGAACCAGGGGAAACCAATGTGCATGCCGAAAAAGAAATGCTGCTTACGCAAATGGCAAGTGCCCTGCAGCAACTTAACTCAGAACAGCAACAATGTGTAACTTTGTTTTATCTTGAAAAGAAAAGTTACCAGGAAGTAGCCGAAGTAACCGGTTACAGCCTGCTGCAGGTGAAGAGTCATATACAAAATGGTAAACGGAATTTAAAAATCATGCTGGAACGCATAAAGCAAAATGAGTGATGAATTAAAAGACATATTAGGTAACAGCAACAAAGATATTGACAACCAGCAGTTGATGGATTATCTCAGCCGTCAATTGTCTAAACAGGATACCCATGACCTGGAAAAACTGATGGCAAATGATGAGTTTGTAAATGATGCCGTAGAAGGGTTGCAGCAGTTTAACAGAAAAAAAGACCTGAATACCTATGTACAGCAACTGAACGATGATTTAAAAAAACAACTGGAAAAGAAAAAAGCAAGGAAAAACAAGCGCAAACTCGAAAACTATCCCTGGATACATTTTGCCGTTGTACTGCTGCTGCTTTTATTCATCATAGCCTTTGTGGTGATAAAATATAATTCCGGGGCAAAGAAACAGCCAAAACAGCCTTCTGTAACCACAGCTATACACAAGGATATTAAAACTCTCTGAGCTATTTGAGCAAACGCTGAAGAAAATCCCTGCTGTTTATTACTTCTATATCAGAAAAATAAAAATCCCCGGTATCTTCTGTAATGATGCAATTGCAACCACTTTCAAGTGCAGCATAGTATTCCATTCCATCTTCAAAATCCAATACTTTTTTATTAGCCAGGGCAGCAGATATACCGGTGACTGTTACAGGTGCAATTCTGACGTGGCTGCAAAGCAGGTCAATTTGTTCCTTTGCCCTGGTACGTTTGTATTTTTTCTCAGCAAAATAAAAAGCAATAGCAAGGCAAACCGGCGAAGTAAACACATCAAAGCCTTCCCTTTCTGACAGGCTTAAAATACGTGCTGTAGTTGAAAAAAGCGGGTACTCTTTATTCAGCACAGATACAATGATATTGGCATCAACAAAAAGCCTCATTTTTTAGATGAAAAAAAATCGTTTTTCATTTTTTTTGAAGATCGGGGCTTTGTGATGTACTCGGCCTGGCCCTCGGCCACCATACTTACCCAGCTTGAAATGGGAAAATCTTCTAGGGATGGATAATTACCACTGGTAGCTTTATTGAGCAAAAACTCAACAAGGCGGCTAAGGCTGATATTGTTGGCCTCGGCATATTGCTTAGCTTTACTGATAACAGTATTATCAAAACTTAAAGTAACCTTGGCATCCATTACTAATAATTTTTACAAAATTAATAAATTATGCCGTATAAAAAAATATTATTGCACGTAAACTAAAATCAATGAGCGAAGTTCAACTCAAAATCACCTCTGATACGCTCAGCCGGGGGATTGAAATAGCCAAATTTTAACGCTGGAAATTCCTCCTGTATCAACTCCATTAATTGCCTGATACCCATACATTCCCCTGTATCTGCGGCACCAATTTTACCAAGATACCAATCAGGGTCAATATTAAAATTGCGCC
>JANMDL010000273.1:0-5009 GCA_031376295.1 Chitinophagales bacterium | reverse complement strand
CTTAAATCACTTGGCGACCTGCTGATTAATGCAGTACTGTTTGTATGGCTGACACTGTTTGTGCGGCAGCATCTGTATGAAAACAGCAACATCCGTCTGCCGGGTAAAAAGTGGCAGAGAATATTTGTGGCCATAGCCGGTGCACTTTTATTGATTGCTGCAACATTAACAGGCGGACATATACTGCTTAAAATGGTAGCAGACAGTCATATACCTTTTGATGTAATTAATTTTTCGAGGCTCAATGTGTACAGTGCAGTAGGGTTTATTGTACTCTGTTTTATTGCTATCGGTTATTTCCTGCTGGCCCAGGTAGTGCTTTTTTTCCTGAAGCCTGTATTTGAAGGCAGAATGCTGCTGCTTTATTTTACTGTAGCAGTCTGCAGCCTGCTGTACCTCAGTTTCAAATTTAACAATGTCAGTATTGATTTTGATCTTTTTACTGTTTGCTGGCTGCTCCTCTTCCTCCTGTTGCTGAACAATAGCTTCTGGTCGCTTCCAGGTAATGTGGTGGGGTCATCCAAACTTATTTTCTGGCTGTTTTTCTTTTCTGTATCCATTACTGCTGTAATTGTGCAGCAGAATAACAAAAAGGAAAAGGGGCAGCGTGAGCATTATGCCGAAACGCTTGGAAATAAAGCCGACCCCAATAATGAAAGGATACTGAATACCATGCTTACTGATTTTAATGCCAATTTTCTGGAGAATAATTTCAGCAGGTTTAAGCTGGATGCAGCAACCAGCCAGGCATTAAAAGACAGCCTGGTGAGCAGTAATTTTTCGGGTTATACCAGCAGGTACAAAACAAAAATATTCATCTTTGATGCCGGTCAGCAACCACTCTTCAATCCTGATTCAACCACTTATGCATCACTTACTGCCATCATCAATACACAGGCACAAAACACCAATAAGCCCGGCCTTTATTATTACGATGAAGCTTTTGACAGGTTTAGTTATATATTCAGAAAAGAAGTAAAAGATACAGCAGGCCGTTTGCAGGGTTTTGTATTTATAAGGGCTACGCCGATGGAATACAAAAATGAAGCACTGTACCCTGAATTGTTTTTTAAAGGCACCGAAAATGCGATTGAAAATTCGCCCGATTATGCATTTGCTGTTTACAATAAGGGCAACCTGGTCAGCCGTCACAATGATTACAGCTTTCCCACTTCGCTGCTGGAGTCGGATGTGCCGGAAAAGCAGGAGCCATTTACACATGTATTTAAAAATGGGTATGATGAACTCTGGTATAAGGATGGGCCGGGTAAAGTGGTTATAATAGCAAGAGAGCGAAAGTTCTTTATTGAATCCATCACGCTTTTCTCTTACCTGTTTTGCTCTTTTTTAGTAATTACGGCAGTACTGTGGCTGCTCAATGCTTTTGTAAGATCACGCTTTAATACAGAGCGGTGGAAAAAATACTTCCAGCTTACCATCCGCAACCAGGTACATGCCACTATAATCTTTATCAGTGTTCTTTCATTTATTGTAATTGGTATTGCCACTATATATTTTTTTATTAACCGCTACGAAAATAATAACAAGGAAAAACTCAGTAAGTCCATACAGCTTATGGAACGGCAGGTAAGTGTCATCAACGATATGGAGGCATTTGATGATGAGATAAAACTATACGACTCACTTAATCTGCCAAAATTGAAAGCAGCCATCGGCAGTATTTCTGATATTCACGCAGTGGAGATAAACCTGTATGGCCTTGATGGCAATCTTAAATTGTCATCTTATCCATTGCCCTATGAAAAAGAGATAGTAAGTACCAAGATAAATCCTGAAGCTTTCTATCACCTCAGTATGCTGAGGGAAGCACAGTATTTCACAAAAGAATCCATTGGTAAACTTACCTACCTGAGTAATTACCTGCCGGTGATAGATAAAAATGGGCGTGTATCTGCCTATCTTAACATTCCCTATTTTACTTCTCAGGCCAACCTGAAGCAGGAGATATCCAATTTTTTTGTGGCCATTATCAACCTCAATGCATTCATCTTTTTAATAGCCGGTATTGTGGCCTTGTTTATCGCCAACCGCATCACCAGGTCGTTTTCGTTTATCAGTGATAAAATGAGGGATGTACACCTGGGTAAGCTGAATGAGGCCATTGAGTGGAACCGTAATGACGAGATAGGCCTGTTAGTATCTGAATACAATAAGATGGTGGCCAAACTGGATGAGAGCGCTGCGGCTTTTGCCAAAAGTGAAAGGGAAGATGCATGGAGAGAAATGGCCCGGCAGGTAGCGCATGAAATAAAGAACCCGCTTACCCCAATGAAGCTGAGTTTGCAATACCTGCAAAAGTCCATCAACAGCAATGCACCTAATGTAAATGAGCTGTCGGCCAGTGTGGCACAAACCCTGGTAGAGCAGATAGATCACCTGAGCCAGATAGCCGGCGAATTTGGGCAGTTTGCCAATATTGGCAATCCCAAAAAAGAAATATTTGACCTGAACGAGTTGCTGAAAATGGTTGTGCAACTGCATGTGGCAGAGAACAGCCTGCTCACCTGGCAGTTTTGGCCGCAGCCGGTAATTATCAATGCCGACCGCACGCATATCAACCGCCTTTTTACCAATCTTTTGCAAAATGCCATGCAGTCGGTGCCGGAGGACAAACAACCTGTGATAAGGGTAGAAAACTATCTGTCTGATAACAGGGTGATGATAACAGTAACCGATAATGGCAGCGGCATACCGGAAGAAATGCAGTCGAAAATATTCACCCCCAACTTCACCACCAAAACATCAGGTACGGGCCTGGGGCTTGCCATGTGCAAGGGCATAGTAGAGCAGGCTGGCGGAAGAATATGGTTTGAAACCAAGCTGGATGTGGGTACTGCTTTTTACGTGGAGTTGCCGGTGGAGCAGGGTTAGATTTTCTTAGCAGCACTGCTTTGTTGTAAATATTCCTCTAACTCCCCCAATCCAAAGCTGCTCAAATTCTGCTCCTTCGTAAGCATGGCTTTTTGTGCCACCAGCACACCATATTTTACATCGGCAAATCCGGCCACTGTATGTGCATCCGGGTTAATGGAGATGAGTATATTTTTTTCCAGCGCATAGTGTATCCAGCGCCAGTCAATATCAAGGCGGCTGGAGTGGGCATTCAGCTCAATCACCACATTATTGGCAGCGCAGGCATCAATGATTGTTTTATGGTCAACAGGGTAGCCCTTGCGGCTCAGCAGCAGGCGGCCCGTCATGTGGCCGAGGATAGTGGTGTAGGGGTTTTGTATGGCGTTCATGAGGCGCATCATGGCTTTTTCCTCCGTCATTTTAAGGTTACTGTGTACGGAGGCAATCACCAGATCAAAAGTGCTGAGGATGCTGTCGCTGTAATCCAGGCTGCCATCGTTGAGTATATCACACTCAATACTTTTAAATATTTTAAAAGGCGCCAGCTTCCTGTTCAGTTCATCCACATAAATATGCTGCTCTTTTATCCGCTCTTCGCTCAGGCCCTGGGCATAAAAAGCACTTTTACTATGGTCGCTGATGACCAAATACTCCAAATTTTCAGAAATTGCTGCTTTTGCCATTTCTTCGATGGTATTACTGCCATCGCTCCAGTTACTATGGCTGTGGATGATGCCTTTTATATCGCCGGGCTGTATTAATTGAGGAATTGCTCCCGTTTTTGCCTTTTCAATAATGGCCGCATCTTCCCGCAGGCAGGCAGGTATGTACTGCAGGCCAAGGGCATCAAACATTTCCCTGTCATCATCCCATCCCCCAAAAGGTGCAGCGGGGTATGCGGCATGGAATGCTTCATTAAAAGCAGGGCTGCCGGTAGTATAAAAAGTACGTTCGTTGCGCAGGTCATCACTGCAGGCATACAGGCGCAGGGCCACGCTATTCAATTGATAAAGCACTTCATTGTCTTCCTGCTGCAACAGTTCCAACCCTTCTGTTTTTTCGAGTGCGGTTACAATGCGTGTTGTGGTATCATGTATTACAAATTCCAGTTCGGTTATTATTTCTGCCTGGCGTTTAAAAGCACCTGTTAACCGTACAGCAGTTTCACCAAAAACTGATTGTAAAAATTGTTCAACAGCAGCAGCGGGAGCCTCCATGTTTACATACAGGTGGCTGCCCTGGTTCTTCATAAAGAATTCAATATTGTCAATTACATTTTGCTGTGTTTTTTCGCCAAAGCCTTTGTATAATTTCAGCCTGTTTTCTTTGCAGGCATATAATAATTCTCCAATACTTTCTATCTCCATTTCTTTCCAGATAGTGGAAATCTTTTTTGGGCCAATGCCCTTAATCTGCATCATTTCGATGATACCGGGGGGTGTTTTCTCAATAATTTCGCTGAGCGCCACCAGTTCGCCGGTGTCTAAAAGTTCAATAATTTTCCGTGCGGTGGAGTCGCCAATGCCCTTTAATCCGGCAATTTTTTCTCTTGGAGTATCTGCTAACTGCAACGGTAACTTTTCAATATTAAACGCAGCGTTGCTGTACGATTTTGATTTAAAACTGTTTTCGCCGTGTATGTCCATCAGCTTACCCAGCAGTGTTAATGTGTCTGCAATCTGATAATTATCCATACCGTAAAGTTAATATGATTCTGTAATTGTTTTATACAATAATACAGAAGCGGGGTATAAAAAGGGAATAATTTGTGTTGGGCTGTAATGCCCGTTAATAGAGGGTTTCAGAAGAATTTATGCCGGATTTATTTGTTGATCAGGTGGTGTATGTAATTAAAAAATCCCGCCAAAGCGGGACTTTTATATCTTTTTGCGTTTCCAAAAAGAAGGAGAGCTTACTTTTTCTTAGCAGCTTTCTTTGCAGCCTTTTTAGGAGCAGCTTTTTTAGGAGCGGCTTTCTTTGCAGGAGCAGCTTTCTTTGCGGCGGCCTTTTTTGGAGCAGCTTTTTTTGCAGCTTTTTTTGCAGTTGCCATTTTTTTTTGAATTTAATTGTTAGTAAATATGAGTTAAAAGTAACTACATTTTTCAATTCATCAAAAAAAAACGACCTTTTTTTTT
>JANMDL010000246.1:0-8557 GCA_031376295.1 Chitinophagales bacterium | reverse complement strand
ATCCGCTGCTGTGTAGCAAAATCAACATATACCAGGCCAAACCGGGGATAGAATCCTTCGGCCCATTCAAAGTTGTCCATCAGTGTCCATACAAAATACCCGTTTACTTTTACACCCTCCTGTTTAGCAGCCAATACCTGTGCTACATGATCCTGCAGGTATTTTACCCGCATACTATCATCCACACTGCCACTTTCATTATTGTCATGAAATGCAGCGCCATTCTCCGTTACAATAATTTCTTTTACCTGCGGATAACTGTCAAATCTTTTCAGTGCATTAAAAATAGCCGGTGGATGCACCTCCCATCCCATCAATGTTTGCGGTACATTTCTTTTGGCAGCCTTTACTATCCTTGCTTTTACAAAAGGCATAAAGGGAGCATGGGCCACCAGTTCCCTGGTATAATTCTGCAGGCCTGTAAAGTCCATATCAAAAGCGAGTTTCGCCTCATCACCAGGATACATGAACCGCTCAATCCGCTCCAGTATTTTCAGGTCTTTTACAGGATAACCAAGACCCAGTAATGGCTCAAGAAACATTCTGTTGAGCAGTGCATCCACTTTTACCGCTGCCCTGATATCTTTCTCTGAGTTATTTCTGAAAGGCTCAATATGTGAATATGAAAAGGTAGTTCCAATCCTGCTATCAGTTTTAAGCGACCGGATAATCCGTCCACCCTCAGCCTGGCAAAGAGCTGCATGGTGTGCAGCAGCCAGAAAATTACTCAGCCCTTTTTTTCCGGGGGCATGCACACCCAGAAAGTATCCTGCGCCAGTAAACACCATCGGTTCATTCAACACCATCCAATTAGTTACCCTGTTGCCAAAATATTTTATACAGCAGCTTACAAAGCCAGTAAACCATTCCACCACATCCCTGTTTACCCAGCCGCCTTTTTGCTGCAGTTCTTCAGGCAGATCCCAGTGATACAGGGTTATCCATGGCTCAATACCCAGCTCCAGGCAAAAATCAATCACCCTGTTGTAAAAATCAATCCCTTTATAATTTACAGCGCCAATACCCTGTGGCAATATCCTGCTCCATGATATAGAAAAACGGTAATTGCTGATACCTAATTTATAAACCAGTGCAATATCATCAGCATAATGATTGTAAAAATCGCAGGCAATATTCCCGTTGTGGTTATTGAATATCTTTTTTTTCTTCTGCGAAAAAGTATCCCATATAGACGGCCCTTTACCGTCAGCATCGTGTGCTCCCTCAACCTGGTAAGCCGCTGTAGAAACCCCCCATTTAAAATCATCGCCAAAATCATTTTTTGTAAATCCCATATGCTTCATTCAGCCAGTTCAGTCAATATTTTTCCAAGGCTTTTATCCTTCAGCTTTTTAGCAGAGTATATGCTGTGGCCGGGGTCAATAGTTGCAGGAATGGCAGCATCAGCACCATGCTTTTTGAGCAGCATTTTGATGATTCTTGCAGTACTGTCGGGGTAATTTACAACTATAAGCTGTTTGCCCTTTACCCATGCAACAATCGTATCCAGGTGTTTTGCTTTAAGGCTTTTTACCACCGGCACACCCATTGTTTTTAAAGCTGCGGCATTGCATTGCTGCTCATACTGCCCCTTCATGGGTATTACCAGCAGTTTCTTTTTTAAAAAAAGGGCTTCGGCTGGCGTTTCAAAGCCGCCACCACACAACACGCCTGTGCAATTAATCATGCTTTCAATAAAGTCGTCATTGTTTACAGGTTGTATGTTTACGTTTTTTTCCTGGTATGCTTTTTTTGAATGTTTGCTGAATACCTGCCAGTTGGTATTTTTTATTTCGCCCAGTATTTTAATGATTCTTTCATCGCTGTAAGCGGGCAGGTAAACCGTGTAATGCCCCTTATCCTGCGGCTTGGCATTGCGTACCTGTGCCCTGATGACTGGTGTAAAAATGTCTTTATCATAAGCACCAAAGTGAAAACCATAAGCGGCTGTAACGGGTGCGTAATTGTTGAGTACAGCCTTACCCACCGGATCCTTCTTTTTTGACCCAGGCGATTTTTTATTAATCACCGCAGCCTGGTGGCTCAGCCCGATGCAGGGCTTGTGTTTCATCCTGCAGGCCCAGGCGCTCACCGGTTCAAAATCATTGATTACAAGGTCATACTCATCCACAGGCAGGCTCTTTATTTCGTTGTACAGCCTTTTAAGGTTACTCTTGCGGTAAGTAGCAAACAAATCAATACCACCTTTTTTTCCAAAAATAAAACTCAGGCCCTTAAAAGTGTATTTTACCGGGTAGGGCAGGTCAACATCGGCCTGTATGCCGCTTACCAGTATATCAAGCTCACCCTGCTGCTGCAGCAGTGGAATAATATCCCTTGCCCTGCTGAGGTGCCCATTACCGGTGCCCTGTATCGCATACAATATCTTCATTTCATTAAATTAAATTCCTCTACCAGGTTATCAAACAATTGATTGTTGCTCAGTTCTTCTTCACCCTGCTCACTTACAATCATATTCATCCTTTCATTTTCGTCAAAGCGGTAAATGCTCCATTCCCTGTCCACATACTCCAGCGCAGTTAAATTCTCTATCCAGTCGCCACTATTTAGGTACAAAGTTTTACCCTCAGCATTTTCCACTATCCGCTTTTCGGGCTGGTGTATATGGCCGCATACCACATAATCATATTTATTGCTGATGGCGATATCGGCTGCTGTCTGTTCAAAATTATTGATGAATTTCACTGCGCTTTTTACACTGTTTTTTATTTTTTTTGAAAGGGAAAGTTTTCCTTTCTTAAATATTTTTTCTGAAATAAAATTGGCAACCCGGTTGATGAGAATCAGTGTATCATAGCCAACAGCGCCCAGTTTAGCCAGCCATTTACTGTGCTGCATGGTTACATCAAATACATCGCCATGAAAAAACCAGGCAGTTTTATCATCCTCCAGTTCCAGTATAACCTTGTTCACTATTTTAAGCGAACCAAATTTAAACCCCGCAAACTTGCGCAGCATTTCATCGTGATTGCC
Source organism: Chitinophagales bacterium (assembly GCA_031376295.1). GTDB lineage: Bacteria > Bacteroidota > Bacteroidia > Chitinophagales > Chitinophagaceae > Ferruginibacter. The sequence goes on along the minus strand of JANMDL010000246.1, from coordinate 5,563 downwards.
CGTTATATAGTAAATTTTAACCCCTTTACTCATCCAGCCCATCAGGTGCTTTACCACTTTCATGTGCGACTTGGGCCAGTAGCGCTTGCTGAATTGCCAGATGTCGATAATATCGCCGTTGAGGATGACTGTTTTAGGCTTGACTGTTTTAAGGTAATGCAGCAACTCCCTGGCATGACACCCAAAAGTACCCAAATGCACATCCGACAAAACCAGTATATCCAGCTTACGTTTCTTTATTTTATCCATTACTGGATTTTAGAAAATTTAAGCGCAGGGTAAAAGGCAGACAGCATGGGCAGGAAAATCCTTACCGATAATTTGAGAAAGAAGTATTTTATATTTTTCACTTTGTAAGATTGTGGGATAAGTAATTCATACGAAGAAACGAATACTGTGTAACCAAATCTTTATGTTAATGTTACGCAACTGTTAACAGGGATAACAACAGCCTTTAAATGTGGATATGTGCATATTTTTTGAGGCTGTAAGGCCAGATAGTGTGTAAGCGCTTGCTGATGCTGCTGCATATTTTTCCTACTGGCGCAGGAGGCGTGCTCTCATGCTGGCACACAAACCCACGCTATGGTGACCCTGTTGATACGCAAGCACAAATCATAACATGCTAAAAGCTAACGGCAGGGCACAGTAAGTAAGAACCCACCAGCCAACAACCAGCTACTGAATAGTCAGATTACCCAATATCCTGAACCGTTTGCCCGCAGCTACGGTAATATTACCTGCCGATGATACGGTTATGTTTACATTCAATACACACTCCCCTTCAACAACCGGGTCAATCACAATCATATCACTTAAAGGCAGCACGGCCGGTGGTACAATACCATCTGACCAGTTAGCCGCCACATTCCAGTTGCCATTACCGGTAAAGCGGTACACATGCGGTATTTTTTTAGCCAGGTTGATATTATCAAGAAAAATATTATTGCCATAGCGGTTGGTACACCTGATGAGCACCCGCATGCTGGTAGCGGTGGCACGCAGGAGCACTGTATCTCTGCGCCAGGTGGTGGGTGTGGTGTAAGCAGTGGTGGAAGCGGCTACCGTACCCAGGGTGGCACCCCATTTTTTATAACTGCTTGCAGTGGTGGTTACACCACAATCGACCGAATACAACACGCTTAAAGTATCCAGAAACGTACTGGTAGCGGAGGCACTATATGGCCGGTGCGACACATCAAATGACAGGATAGCTGTATCGCCGGGGTTGAGGCCAGAGGCATTCAGCACCAAATCATCGGTTTGGCCTTGTACGGAATAGTTGAAGCAGTCCATAAATGCTGACCCTGCATTGCCGTTGCCATTGGTATTGCGTACCCAGGTACTGCCCCCATCGGGGTTGGCAATGGTGATACCGGCAGGCGGAAAACTGGCGCTTACATAATCCTGCGTATAAGGCAGTGTAGCTGGCACAGCCACCGTAAATGTGCTGGAAATGGTATTGTCGGCCGGCAGGGCATCGGTACCGCCGTTGGGTGCCGTTACAGTAATGGAAAGCAGGTTATTACCCTCTACTGCATTTTGGCTGTTGAGTAACAGTACAGCCGATTTGCCGGTAGCAATGCTGGTGGCAATGGTTTGCGTTACCGGGTTGGCCCCGTTAATGGTGGTGGTAACGGTAACTGAAGTAAGCGTGGCCGTGCCACCATTGGTAACCCTTACCCTTGGGATAAAGCTGCCCGGGCAAGTGGGTAATGGATAACCTACTGATGAGCAGGAGCCTGTAACAAAATCGCTGCCACCAGGTGCCACAATGGTGGTGGCTTTGGCATCCAGTGCAGGCATACTGGCCGGGTATTGACCACCCAATGTGGTTAAGTAACCGGGTCTGCAATTTTCCAGCAACCACTCCATGCGCCGCACCTGTGCATTGGTAAACATGGAGTAGCAGGCATCATCAGTATAGTCCATATAATTCTGATAATTTTTTGGTACAGAAGGTGTACAGCCGTTCAGCGTGCCAACCGCAGGGCAACCGCTGGTGGAGGTACTTTGGGGCGGCGTATCGTCGATGGCCGTTAAAAGGCCGGCAGGCAATATGCAGTTGGCACTTGTAAGCTGTGCAAAATCGCCACTGGTGCAACCACCCTGAAAGGTATGGTACAACCCGAAGTTGTGACCAATTTCATGTACTGCCGTACGGGCAAGGTTAAATGCCGGATTGGCAAAACAACTGTTGGCAAAAGCCCGGTAATCAACACATACACCATCATTGGTGGCAGTGCCGGTGCCAATTTCAGGTGCAATACCCAGCAGGCCACCGGCACCCACTGCTACCCACAGGTTGTAATATTTTGTTACATCCCAGGGGGCCAGCCCACCCGTGCTGGTGGCAGTGTTTTTTACAGCCTGGGGTTCATTGTTTCCAATGGTGGTGGTGCCTGTAAGCCGCTCAATACCAGTGGTGAAATTGCCGTTTACATCCCGTTTGGCCAGGGTAAAGCGGATAAGTGAATGCCCCCTGATAGAGCAGAATGTACCACAGTTGGTACTATCGGGGTTGAGGCCGGAAAAGTCGAGGTTTAACCGGTTGATAAAATACTCTACATCGTTATCTGTAATTTGCAAGGGGTTGGGTAATACCACATGCACCACCACCGGTATGGTAACCGGCCCGGTTAACACATTGGGGCCCTGTGTAAGTGGCTGCACACCATTTGCAATAGCTTGCCTGTATTGCTGCTCCCTTGCATCCATCATTGCCCGGAAGGCGGCATCGGTTTGGTACCTTTGCTGGATGGCTTCTTCGGTGGCGCAGCGGCGCAGCGTTTGCCCGCCGGGCTGTTTTGGTTGTGCGGTTAAAACGCCTGTTACCAGCATTGCCGCCATCAATGCCGCTATGTATAATTTTTTCATTATTCTTTATGCTTTAGAAACCTGAATACAAATACACACCGAAAATAATACATTTAACAAGTAAATACTGCTTTTTGAGGAACTACAGCAAAAGAAAACGGCTTTTTGCTCCGCTTGACGTTCGCTGATGTGTCTCCGCAAGTATAAACTTTAATGCAGCATAAACTACCTGGCGGGACACAGCGGATGGAAAATATTCTTATTTATCGTACAGTATAATGTCAAGCCCTTCAATTATACTTAGTTGTTTGTCAGCCGTAACCAGGGGAATGTTGAGCGCCATAGAAGTAGCAGCAATGATGCAGTCTGGCAGCTTAAGGTTGGAATTTTTCCGGATTTGAACAGCAAACTTTTTTATTTCATCTGAAATGTTTTCAATTTTCAACTCACCCAGAAATGATGCGATGGCCTTAGCCTCTTTCTGAGTCATTTTTTTATACGACAAAAGTTCCAACTCAGCTATTACTGATAAAAAGAGTTCTTTCCCGTTAAGGAATGATGCTAAAGTTTCATCGCCACCTAAAACGTATAAAACTGCGTTTGTATCCAACAACAATTTATTGCCATTCATTTCTTACACTTTTTTGAATGGTTAATGCGTCTTCTTTCAATTTGATAAGTCCGCAATATTTTACTACGTCAACGCCTGTTTTATTTTTAATTTTTTTTTCTAATACTTCAATTTCTTTCTTTGAAGCTCCTTTTTTTAATACCAGTACCATAACTGAATAATTTTTATAAAATTAGTACTATTTTACAATAAACGCTTACCTCAGGGCAAACGCATTAAAAACATAACTGAGTGATTTATCCATTGTATCACAACACTTCAATGTTTGTTTGCTTGTGCATGCCTCAAGCCGGCGGGCTTCGTCATCGCTGCACCGCTGCATTTAGCCCTTATTTGAGGCCCCTGCCCCAAATATCCCCCGCTAAAGCGTGGGCACGGGCTAAATGAGGCGGCTCCGCTGAGGACTGGTGGGAGATTAGCTTCTTTTGAGCCAGGAAAAGTATGCTGAAATTCAAGTAATGGTTGAAAATATTTTACTGCTTTTGCCCTGACGCTTACCTATGTGAAGGATAGTGCAAATAAAAGAGCCCGCAACACTGCAGGCTCTTTTATTTATTTCAACTGTGTTATGCCATTGCCGGTATGGGCGTGGCAGGTGCATCTTTTGTACCTGCGCTGCGCTTGGCCAGCAAATCGTGGTAGTATTTGCGTACTGTATTAATCACATCCAGGCATTTATTGTATTGCTCAGTATTGTGTGCTTTGGCCATGCTCAGCACATAGTCCACTGTATCTTCATATGCGGCTTTTAAGTCTTTGCGCATGGCGGCCACATCAAAGCTTTCTTTGCCCGATGCCTCCTGCGTACGGGCGGCAAACAGGGTTTTAAAAGCCGCATTGGTGCCGGCCACTCGGGCAATGTATGCGCTCATGTGCAGCAGCTCCGCCATTGGCTTGTATTTGGCATTGCCCAAATCTTCCAGCAAATTATCAATGCCGTTGCTCTCTTCTTCAAAGTTCCATTTTTGAATACCCCTGTATGTGTTAAAAAGGGTGTGCAGGCTCTCGTAGGCTGCTCCTTCGGCTGCATCGTCCGACAGTTCATACACCGACAGCAGGCGGATAACAGCGGTAAGTGCATCGTCCCGCTGCTTATCTGCCGCTACTATCCTTACCGTTTCGTCGCTTTTGGTTACCTGCAGCATGGCTTTGTCGTACCCTTCCATTTTGGTATGCGCTGCCTGCAGGTAATTTTGTAAAATAGCATCGGTAATAAATCCATTGCCCAGTAAATTGATATTGCTGAGGATGCTTTTGATGTGCTGGCCAAACTCTAATACGGAGAGGCGGGGCAGACTAACTGTTTGTAACGTTTTCATTTTTTGTGTTTTAATTATTTTAAAAACCAAAAATAAAAAACAGGTTAATTCAATAATCAGGCAAAAATGACTTTAGCAAATATTTAAGAAATTGAGGGGGAATGTAAAGTGGTAGTGGTTTACAAAAGTTACCTATGCTTTGCTTCTAAAAACAAGTAGCGATACAGCTTACACTGGCGGTGGATTTATTTATTGCATTGCTTTGTGAAGGGCTTGAGCTTTCCGGGGTGAAAATTCCGGTATATGGCCATGATTTCCGGGCACCAACCATACTGTAAAAAAATAAAGCAGGAGATTGTTGCAGATGCTGATGCTAACCCTTATTTTTTTCTTCCATATTTTAAACTGCTGATGAAAAAAACGAATACAATCGAAGTAAAAGGCACCCCAATTACCATTATAGATGAAGCAGGTGAAAAATACATTTCCCTCACTGATATGCTAAAGGCAAAAGATGGTGATTTTTTTATAGCAGACTGGCTGAGAAACCGTAATACAGTCGAATTTTCAGGCATTTGGGAATTAGTAAACAATCCTGCTTTTAATTGTGGCGAATTCGCCACAAGTAAAAGCCAGGCAGGGCTGAATAACTATAAAATAAGTGGGAAAGAATGGGTGGAAAAAACGAATGCTATCGGGCTTAAAGCCACTGCTGGCCGCTATGGGGGCACTTATGCACATGCTGATATTGCACTGGAATTTGGCATGTGGATTTCAGCAGAATTTAAAGTATACCTGATAAAAGAGTTTCAACGCCTGAAAGAAGAAGAAAACAACCGCCTGCAACTGGGCTGGA
>JANMDL010000241.1:0-10060 GCA_031376295.1 Chitinophagales bacterium | reverse complement strand
CTTGATTTCACTTCATCATCGGCCAACTCGGTGATGAGTTATGGGAGTATGGATTCGGTGGGAACAACCTATTGCCCTTTTAATTGTTCATACTTTCCTGCAATCAAGGCCACAGGCTCGCTTGCTATTAATAATTCAAGTATCCGCAATACGGGGTACTATGCCCTGCAGATTGAGCGGAGCAATGTAAGTTTCATCAATGGAAACATCAGTGGCAACAATCCGTCTTACCAATCTGTTTATTTGCTGACAGACAGTATCAGCCCAACTATAAAAAACTGCATCTTCAATGGAAACACAAATGCCAGAACAATATATACATCTGTAAGCGCTGTCAATAACATCTTTAATAATACGGAAGCCATTATTCAACTAAGCGGCAATATTTCCAGAAACACCAGTTTCCGATACCCCGGCCCTAATTCAAGGTATTTATTAACCAGCACACTTACCATTAATGCCAACAACACCCTTACTATAGAACCGGGTACCGTTATTGATTTCAGAGACCGGTCGGGCAATATAATAGCTAATGGCAACCTGCGGGCCATCGGCACAGAAACGGCCCCCATACAGTTTACTAAACTGCCTGGCGGCGGCTCAACCAATTATGGTGGGTATGTACGCATTAACAATTCGAGTACTGCATCCATACTGAATTATGTAAATTTCGAAAAGCTGGGAAGTACCTCGTCCTCCTCCTATGCACTGGAGGTATATTCCCCGGCTACATCGCTTGCCAACCTGAACATAGCCAACAGCGAAAACACCGGCTTGTTCATTAGTATAGGTACAGGCGCCAATATGGTGATAGCAGGTACAAATTTTACCAATAACAGAACGGCGGTTTACAGCACTTCAGGCAAACCTGTTTTTTCAAATTGCAATTTTACCGGAAATACTGATTGGGGGATCAATAATGTGAGTACTCCCGTTTTGGACAGCATTGATGCCCGCAACTGCTGGTGGGGACATCCCAGTGGCCCGCAGCACCCGCAGTTGAACCCAGGCGGGCTTGGCAACAAAGTGTCAAACAAAGTAATATTTAATCCATGGCGTAGCGCCCCTTCTAATACGCAGGTAACTGACGCTGGCATACAGGCTTTACTTACACCGGTTGGTGGCTGTAACCTGGGTAACAATGAAACCATTAAAGTTCGCATTGGCAATTATGGCAATGTTTCACTCAGCAGTTTGCCTTTAGCTTACCAGATTAATAATGGTGCTATAATAACAGAAATTGCTACTGGATTGAATCTTTTGCCGGGGGCTACCGCTGAATACAGTTTTGCCACAAAAGCCGACCTATCGGCCATTGCCAGCTATCAGTTTAAAATTTTTACGGGCCTGGCTTCCGACAGTACCCGGACAAATGATACACTTTTAACAAGCATCCCGCATATTGCCGGGGTGAACAGTCCCGCAGGGCTTTTGCCAGTGGACAGTGCCGTAAATCTGAACATACCGGTTAATTTTTCATGGGGTGCAGTAAATGGTGCCACAGGGTATGACCTCTATATCTGGAAGGCAACTGATACCATGCCTGCCAGCCCAACCATTGCTAACCTGAGCCAGATTAATTACAATTACAACAGCCTGGTTTATGGAACTGCCTACCGATGGAAAGTGGTATCCCGGCTGAATGACTGCCGGGGTGAAACTACGATAAAAAGGTTTACCACCCGATACCTGCCTGACCTTGTAATTGACTCCATCAATGTACCGCCTACAGGCTTGTCGGAAAATGCTATTACGTTGAACTGGCGTATTAAAAACAAAGAAAGGGGCATAACCAACGCCAACTGGACAGACAGGGTGTTTATATCCGATTGGCCGGTGCTGGGCATCAGTACTGACTTGGTGTTGGGCAATTTCCCTAATGTGAGCGCCCTTGACTCCGGACAGTCCTATACTTCTGGCAATCTTTCCTATACCCTGCCACAGGGCATACAGGGCAACTACTACATCCATGTAAGAACAAATGGGTTTAATAATTTGCTGGAAACAACCGATACGAATAACCTGAGGGTAAGTACACCAATATTAGTGAACCTGTTGCCGCCGCCAGATTTGCAGGTAACACAGGTAATTGTGAGCCCAACTACGGCTTTTTCGGAAGATTCCGTAACGGTAAGCTGGACCATACAAAACCGAGGAACTGGCCCGCCAAGTAATACCAACTGGACAGACAGAATATTTATATCTGCCCAACCTGAGCTGAACACAGCCAATGCTGTTTTTCTGAATCAATTTGCCAGATCCGGCAGCTTAGCCGTGGACAGCAGCTATAGCCGTACCCGCAAAGTAAAACTGCCTGCACAGATTAACGGCACCTACTATATCCACGTGCTTACCGATGCTGCAGGCCAGATATATGAGTATGTGTATGAGGACAATAATGCAAGAGCCAGTCTGCCCATGACTATTATTCTGCGGCCTGCTCCTGATTTGGCCATTACATCCTTTACACGAAATGGTGATACCATAAGTGTTAATCAGCCTTTGGGTATTAACTGGCAGGTTTCCAATGAGGGTGCAGCACCTGCAAAACCATCCTGGTTAGACCTGATAACCATCAGCACTGATACTATTTATAACAACAACAATGATATTGGTATAGGCTCCCTTCAAAATTCAGATACACTGTTTGGCGGGGATACAAAAACGGCACAGCTACAGGTTACCATACCCGCAGGTACACAACAGGGTAACTATTATTTATTTGCCCAGACCGACCGCAACAATGCAGTATTTGAAGCCGGTGCCGAAAGCAATAATATCTACCGGCAACCAACCCCGGTATATGTTGCCAGACCGGATTTGAAACCTGTTCAGGTTGAGTTTCCTCCTACAGCTCAATCCGAGCAAAGTATCATCCTTTCCTGGACCGTGGAAAATACCGGCCGTGGCTTACTCTATAACCGAAACTGGACAGACAGGATTTACCTGTCATCGGATACGATCCTGAATGCCAATACAGATACATTGCTGACAGCTTTTAATAATACAGGCATTGTTAACTTTTACAGTTCCTATACAAGGCAGCAGTCTGTAATTATACCAACCGGGGTACAGGGTAGCTTTTATGTTTTTGTGGTAAGCGATGCCAATGCTGCAATAGCAGAAACCACTGAGGGTAATAATATTTACCGGTCTGCCGGAAAAATTACCATTAGCCTGGCTCCCTGGCCCGATTTACAAGTTACCCAAATCAGTCAACCCGGTATTGATACCATTGGCACTGTTATGCCTTTCAGCTATACCGTTAAAAATACCGGTTTGGGTAGCATTGAAAACAAAACCTGGAGCGAAAAGGTATTTCTTTCGCCCATTACCAGCCTGACTGATCCCAACCGTATCCTCATTTATTCAGGCAACCAACAGCGCTCGTTGGATAGTGGTGGTGTTTATACAAGAACGGTGAATGCGGCCATACCTGCAAACCTGAGTGCGGGGACTTATTACCTGCAGGTAATAACAGATACCGAGAATAGCATATTTGAAAACACCGGGGAGAATAACAATACCAGGATAAGTGCTGCAATACAAATTGTGCCGCAACCCAATGTTGACCTGGCAACAATCGCTGGTACCGTAAACAGCGGTAACGTAAACTCCGGGGAGAATGTAACGGTAGAATTCACCATACGTAATGCAGGCAGTACCGCTACCATCAACAATAGCTGGCAGGATGCTGTTTACATCTCGAATAACCCGGTTCTGGATGCCAGTGACCGGCTTTTGGGCAGTTGGCCTGTGAGCAACAACCTGCAAACCAATGCCAGTTATACACAAAGCCGTACCGTTACCATACCACCCGATGCAGCCGGAAGCCTTTACCTGCTGGCAGTAGCTGACCGGCTGAATAACCAAAATGATATTAACAGGGGCAACAATACCCTGCCTTTGAATAATGAGAACAACAATATCATTATTGTAACACCACCACCACCGCCTGATTTGGTGCCGCAGACATTTACCGGCCCGGGCAATGCACTTGTTGCACAACCCGTTATGGTTGTTTATACCATAAAAAATACGGGTACCGGTACTGTTGCATCATCGCTGTACACCGATGCTATTTATTTAGCTACAGGCCCGCAATTAGCTAATGCGCAGTTGCTGGGCAGCAAGCAAAGAACCACAGCCGTTTTGCCAGGTCAAACTTATACCGATAGCCAGCAGGTATTTTTGCCGGCAAACAAAACCGGTAATTACCTGCTCACCCTGAAAACAGATGGCGGCAACCAGGTATTCGAGTTTGGCGGGGAGGAGAACAACCTTGCTTACAGTAATATTTTAATTACGCCACAAACGCCGAGTGACCTGGTAATAAGCAGCGCCACATTGCAACCTGACACTGTTTTTAACGGACAAAATTTGCAGGTAAGCTGGACGGTACGGAACAATGGTACCAACCCGGCTGTGGGGTATGTGCGTGATGCGGTTTACCTGTCTGCCGACAGCATTTGGGATGCCAATGATTTCTTACTGGGCCTCGTGGATGCAACAGCAACGATTCTCCCCCAAAACAGTATTGTACGGCAATTGAGTAAACCGGTCAACGGACTGGCATTGGGTGATTACCATATTATTGTACGGAGCGATATTCTCAATACGATTAGTGAAAGTAATGAGAGCAATAACCAATACATCGGCAGTAAGTTGCATGTGGCTGTAAAGCAACTGGTAATGAACGTGGTTACCCCGGACAGCCTGCGCAATAACCAAGAGCTGTATTACCGGCTGGAAATACCCGAAAACCTTACCAACCAAACCCTTCAACTACTATTGAAAGGCGATTCAATTGGTGGTTCGGTGAACCGGGTATTTATGCGGTATGGTGCTGTGCCAACAGTAAACAGTTACGATTTTTCTGCGCAAACACCCTTTAGCGCCAATCAGGAGCTGCTGATACCAGAATTAAATGCGGGTACCTATTATATCCTGGCCACGGGTAATAGGCCAAACGGAAATATACAAGCGGTTACTTTGGGGGCAAAAATCATTTTCTTCCAGGTATCAGCCGTTGATGCAAAGAGGGGTGGCAATACCGGCATGGTTACGGTTAAAATAAACGGGGCAAGATTTGAGCCTTCTGTATCAGCCAGGTTGTTGAGAGGGGGCACTGCCATTACCGCCACCCGTATATTTTATGTAAATTCTACCCTGTTGTATGCCAGCTTTAACCTGCAAGGTGCAGCATTGGGTATGTATGACGTACAAATTAAAAAGTTGAATGGCGATACTGCCAGCCTTGCGAATGGCTTCGAAGTAGTTCCCGGCTCGGGGGGAGGATTTACGGGCAGTGGCAGCACCAATTTCACCTGTAGCATACAGAATATTGGTTTTGAAAACAACTTAGATACCGATCCGATTTTCCCTGCCGCAACCGGTCCTAACAGGGTTGTGCTGATAACCATTTCTTATGCCAATACCGGTAATGTGGATTTGCAATTGCCCAAAAGGTATATGGTAAGCATGGGTGGTGCGCCTATCAATTTTATACCAGAGTTTAATGATGATTTGCCCAGGCTTACGCTGGAATTTAAAGAGGCCGGAGGCCCGCCGGATGTATTAAGGGCAGGTGCCAGCGGTGCCATCCGGGTATATACATTTGCCTTGAACCAATTGAATTTTTTAATAACCGATTAGGTGTATTAAACTGTTTGTATGAGAAAAAATATTGTTACGATATTTTGCTTTTTATTCACCGTAAAGGTTGCAGGGCAAAATATACCCCGTCCGAATATACCTGCGCCCAAAGGATTTTCGGTAAACAGTTTTTCGGGAAACCTGTTGTACCAGCGAACCGATATGACCCTGCGTGGCATTGGCTTTCCGGTATATGGCAGTTTTTATTACAATGCGGTACAGGATACGCTGGATTATGGGTATGGTAAGGGCTGGTCTTTTTATTATCATGCCTTTTATAAGGAGATGGGCGATACCCTTATCATACAAAAAAGCGATGCCAAAAAAGATACTTTCCGGCTGGTAAGCGGCCTGTACAGAGCCCCTGTGGGTGTTTTTGACAGTTTGTACAAAACGGGCAATACACTCATACTAAAAAGTAAGGATGGCCTGGAACATATCTTTGCGGATGCAGTTCACAAAAGGTTGACGGGCTTGCGCAACCGGAATGGCAATACTGTAAACATTGATTATACTGACGGGCTTCCCAGCCGCATCCGCAATTCGTCGGGACGGTGCCTGGTACTGGAGTGGCAGGCCGATAAGCATCTTGCGGCCATCAGCGACAGTACTCTGCCTACTAAAAAATACACTTACCAATACGACCGGGATAACCTGCAAACAGTTACCAATCCCCTGAATGGCAAACTCAATTATGCGTATAATAATAACCGCTTGATTCGCATGGTGGATGAGAATAATAATCCCCTGGTAATTGGCTACGGGAGCAGCGGAAGGGTAAGGGAAATACGATCCTGTAATACGGAACAGTTGTTTTCTTATATTGATACCTTGAAAACCACTTTTGCTTCTATCAATAATTCTAAGGGGACGGCTGTAACCACTTACCTTTTTGACGATAAGGGGCGTATTAAGGAGATAAGCACACCTGACAATAAAAAAAGCAGTTTTGAATACAATGCCCAAAATGATGTAATTCAGGTAACAAGACAGGATGGCCGTAAGCTCAAGTTTCAATATGACGGAAAGGGTAACCTCGTTAAGGAAACCGATGCCCGGGGTTTTGCAGCAGAATACAGTTATCATCCCCAGCTTAACAAGCCCGTAAATATTAAAGACAAAAAGGGTAACATCACAACGATGAACTATGATGCACAGGGTAACCTTACTGTCATCGTAAAACCAGGCAGCATTACAGAAAGATACATATACAATGCTTATGGGCAGGTGGTAAGTGTCATTAACGGAAAAGCCGACACCACCCAATATGAATACAATGCGCAGGGCGACCTGGTAAAAATTCAGCAACCCATTGGCGCACAAATACTGGAATATGGTGGCGGTTGCTGTAACTTGAGCAAGGTAACAGATGCCAATGGCAATAGCCTGAGGATGAATTATGATTTGCTGAACAGGCTAACAAGCTTGAAAGACGACCTGAATAATACCACTGCTTATGAATATGATGCTGCCGGCAACCTGGTAAAAGAAACCGACCCCAATGGATATGTAAAGCGCTACAACTATGATGCCTCCAACCGGCTTACCAGTGTACAGTTGCCCATCGGCACCTGGAATTATGAATATGATGGGGCGGGCAATTTTATTAAGATGACAGATGGGAAGGGGTATGTATATCAGTATGAATACGACCTGAATAACCGCCTGATAAAGGAAACTGATCCGTTGGGCAATAGTGCCAGCTATACCTACGATGCCAATGGTAACCTGGCTAGTAAAAAGGAGCCCAAGGGGAATACGATAAACTATAAATACAATGAGGAAGACCAGTTGACAGAAAGAAGCTATGAAGGTAATACGGACCGGTACAGCTATGATGGCAATGGAAACATGGTATCGGCCAGTAACGATAACCTGTCGTACATTTTTGATTATGATGCATTGAACCGGCTGGTGAAAAAAACAATACCCAACTGGAACAAGACCCTTGCTTACAGTTATGACGAAGCTGATAACCGCCGTACCATGACTTGGCCCGATGGTGGTGGGATCAACCAATATACCTATGATGCGAATAACCGCTTAGTAAACCTGGTGAACTATGCTAACTTGGCAACAGGTTTTGTATATGATGCCGGGGGCAGGCTACAGCGGCAGAATAATGCCAATGGCACTTATACCACTTATACCTATGATGCTGCCGGGTGGGTAGACAGTATATTGCACCGCAAAGCCAATGGTGATACGATTGCTTACAGTTTTTACAGTTTTGACCAATACGGCAACCGTACAACTTTAAAAGACCAGTACGGACTGCACCAATATGGCTATGACAGTACGCACCGGTTAACTACGGTGCAATATGGAAATGGGGATACGGAAAACTTTGCCATGGATGCCAACGGCAACCGAACAAAGCGGATTAAAAACAGCGATACTACCCAATACAGTTACAATGCCGCCGACCAGTTGCAAAGCGCCGGTCCCAGCAGTTACAACTTTGACCCGAATGGCAACATGACAGCCAATACAGAAACTGGGTTTAACCGCAGCTTTAAATACGATGGGCTGAACCGGCTGGTAGAAGTACAAGTAACTCCCAACAGAAAATGGCAGATGAAGTATGGGCCATTGGGGGAGAAAGTGGAGCGGATTGATACGGGGAATGTTATCACAAGGATGATATATGATGAAGAAAATTTACTTGGTGAACTAAATATAGCAAATCAAATATTGAAAAAGTATACAAACGGATTAGCGATAGACCAGTGGCTAAGCATAAATATCGACTTAGTAAATTATTTCTTTCATAGAGATGGTTTAAATAGTGTTACTAACATGACTGACGAAATTGGAATAATAACAAATCAATATAGTTATGACACATATGGGAATTTGATATTAAAGGTAGAAGGGGTTACGAATATTATACAATACATTGGTAGAATAAATGAGGTGAATTTGCAATTGTCGGACTATAGATCTCGTTTTTATAATTTCACTACGGGAAGTTTTATTAATAAAGATTCTTTTGATGGATTTATTCAGAATCCAAAATCGTTAAATAAATTTAACTATGTAGAAAGCAATCCCACAAACCTTATTGACCAAAATGGTCAGTTTGCTGTACTCCCAATCATTGGAGCGATAGCGTTAAGTGCTACCGTAAGCGCACTTGTAAACTATGGTATTCAACTAGTTGAACAACAGTTAGGTAAAAGAGATGAAATTTGTATGGCAGATATAAAAAGGGCTGCTTTGCTTGGCGGGATAGTTGGCCCAGTATTTTCATCTACTCAAGGTGTAAAAGTAGTTTCAGGTATTATTGGTGCTATATCCTCAAAAACCGGTTTGCAGATAGGTAGTAGTGCAGTAGTAGGGTTTTTAACTAGTACAGCTGTAAAAGCTGGACTAGGTGCGCCCTTGAAAAACTTAGGCAAGTTGTTGTTAGAGACAAACTGTCCTCCAAAGGATAAACCTGGCCCCCAAGATTCTATACCTCCCCAAGCTCCCGGCCAAGGATTCCGCATCCCCATCATTATTCCTATCTTGCGTTCCGGAGATCCTAATGAAATGATAGGGCCAGCCGGGTATGATACATCTAAAAAATGGGTGTCGGTAAATGCCAGTCTGCCGTATAAGATATTATTTGAAAATGATCCTGTTTTTGCTACAGCCCCTGCACAAAAAGTAATTGTGTATATGCCCATACACCCCAAGCTGAACCCCAGTAGTTTGCGGCTGGGAGATTTTGGGTTTGGCAGTTTTATATTTACCGTGCCGCCCAATACCACTACCTATACCAACCGGTTAGATGTGCGGGACAGCCTGAGTGTATATGTGGATGTAACGGCTGGTTTGGATATTAGCAACCGCCGTGCTTTCTGGATATTTGAAAGTATTGACACAGCAACAGGTCTTGGCAATACCCTGCCTGTTGACCTGGGTTTTTTACCGGTTAACGATAGCACTAAGGGCAACGGAGAAGGATTTGTGACATTAACACTTAAAGTCCTTTCGTCTGCACAAACAAGGGATTCCATATCGGCCAGTGCCGCTATCATTTTCGACATCAACGAAACCATCAACACCAATACCTGGTACAATACCATTGATGCCAAACCACCACAAAGTCGCCTGGATACCCTGCCGCCTGTGGTGGAGCCTGCATTTACCCTGCACTGGCAGGGGCAGGATGATAGCTTGGGGGTTGGCTTAAAAAACTATGAACTCTACGTATCTAAAAATTCCGGGCCATTTGGTTTGCTGGAATCGAGTATAGATTCTACCAGTTATGCTTTTGTGGGTGAACCCGGTGCAACGTATGGATTTATCACCCGTGCTGTGGATTATACCGGCAACAAAGAACCACTAAAAGCCACTGCCGACCAATTTGTAACGGTAAAACTACCCAATACTACCATTTGCCCCGGTGGTAATATCA
>JANMDL010000229.1:0-9297 GCA_031376295.1 Chitinophagales bacterium | reverse complement strand
CTGTTGTATTTTTCCTTTAACCTTTTTCAACCGGATTTTACAATCAATTGCAAAATCCGGCCGAAAAGTAATCCAGCGTTTTTAAAAACTTATAACGACTGGTTAAAACAAGCTGCCGTTGTTTACATAATAGTAATAAGATGTGCCACCGCTAAACGTCCAGTTGCCGGCATTAAAGCTGCCATTGCCTGTGCTGCTGCCTGCAATGCGGTAAGCCTTTACGGCCATGCCGCCGCGGTTCCAGGTTAAGGGAACTTTGGCCAGGCAGGTTTCAGCCCCCAGAGTTTCGTTCTTTAGAAAATAAGCATTGTTACTGCCATATACTTTGCCATTGCCCGCAGCATCTACACATACCGCTGTTTGCTCATCCACGCCAATACCTTTGATGGTGGTGTAGCCCCAGTCTTTCATGGCCCTGGCCATAAAACTTATATGCCTTCCCTGCCGGCCCCTTTGCGAATAGTGCGAATCGGTAATGGTATTTACTAAAAAAGAAGAAGCAATAAAATCGTTTTGTCCCAAAGATACATATCTATGGTAAGGGTCGGCCAAAGCCTGGGCACTGGTAACAGAACCGGTTTGAGCACTATAATAAGCACTGCCCAAAATGGCAAGGCCCGCACTGGTACCGCCAACGGTTACCTGTTTGGTATTGATAAGGTAGTTGATCGCATCTTCGGTAGCCGTGTTTTTCCAGTAGTTTACATAGTCCCATTGGTCGCCCCCGGCTATAAACAAAGCTTCTGCATTCCTTATCTTATCAGCCACAGCAGCCAGTGCCGCTTTTTCCCTGCTGTCGATAATGATGGTTTCCACCGAATTAACGCTCACCATATTGTACATATACTGGTTGTATCCATCGCTGCCTGTGGCACGTATTACCACCACATCGCCACCAGCCGCATTTTGCAAAAACCAGGCAATGGCCGCATCCACATCAAGTCCACCGCCCATCAGCAGCAATCCGCCTACGGCATTGGTGCTTACATCGGCGGCACTGCCGGTTAAATAGGTAACCACCGTTGGCGCAGGCTTTGCGGCACCGGGCAGGGGTGCTGCTTTTTCAGCAACCGCTTTGTCCTGGTTAATCCTTTCTTTTTTGCAGGAAAAAAGCACAAAGCAGGCCAGCGGCACAAGCATCAGTCTTGGTTTCATATAAAAGTTATTTTAGTGTATGGGAAAGTTAGTTATTTTTTGTGGTATAAGAAAATGAGGGCGGATTTTAAATTCCCCGGGCGAGGGGCACAAAACTGCGGTAATAACCACATGTACAAATCCTCACCTTGGTGGTAAGAAATGAGTATTGTTTGGGAGAATTGAATTGATAATTTGCTCTTCAGGCTTTATCTGTAAGCTGCTAATGGAAAATCCTTTTCTGGGCGTTTTCTGTGCTTTTCCTTGATGAAAAGCACCAAAAATCAAGGGCTGCGGAAAAAAAAGCTAAAAATTTCCCTGCCTGGCTAAAATGAAATTAGTCACAACAATTGAACAAAGTTGGCCAACAGTGCGACTTACCAACTAAGAATATAGCCGGGCAGTGGTAACATTAATTTCATTTTTACACCAGCCATGAAAATTTTCTTAACGCAATTTTTTCCAAGGCCCATCCTTCGAAAAACTTTTCTGAATGGGGTGTATGGGCGTTTAAAATATATGCATCATATTGCTATTTAACTCTTCAGGGAGTTCGTAATTTTTCGCCACCACCAGTAGCTTACTGCATTTGTAATATTTCTTAATAAGGTAATCGTACTTGTTATATTTTCAATCCTTCCCATCCATCAATGCCGAACCGGAAACAGCTTTTCCATCTGCTTTTCTATTTCGGCCACTGCATTTTTTACCTGCGTGGTGGGTGGCCAGTCACTGCTTTCCAATATATTCAGCAGGTTGCTGCAATTTCTAATAATACTGTTGAGCGAAGGCTCCCTGCTTTCAGGCGGCGTGTTGATGAGTGCGGCAATCTTTGCTGCCCTTTCTTTGCCTGCGGTGGCTTTTTCTTTTTCGAGTTGTGCCAGCATATCGCTCAATGGTTTTATCCAGTTGTAACAGATAAACGACAGGCGGTATTGCTCCGCCAATGCAACAGCAGAAGTTTTCACCCTCGGATCCATTATGATAGTGAGCGGCTGTGTGAATTTTTTTCCATCAACCGTAAGCGTTACCGTATAATTGCCGGGCAGCACCCAGGGCGATGTGGCATCTGGCGCTGTATTGCCATAAGTGGCAGCAATGGGATAACTGGCCGGTACATTCAGCGGAGCCAGGTGCATGTCCCACAAAAACCGGTGAGTACCTGCATTGCCCGAAAGTATCTGCTGCGGCCTTATCCAGTAGTTCGGTATGTTCACCGGTGGAATGGTATAGGGCGTATCGTTGCTGGAAAATTTGCGCACCACATAACCATTCTTATCAGCAATGCTAAGCTGTACAGCGCCTGTTGCTTTCTCCGGCAGGTAATATTCTATCATCGCACCATCAGGTGGGTTTTCGCCAGCCGGTTCTTCCTGCGGTATGGGCGTGTCGGTGTTCATGTTCCAGCGCACACGGTAAGTAAGCGCAGGTTTAAATAAAGTAACGGGATTGGCAGTGGTAGCAGTCAGCTGTCGCAGTGCGGTAATATTGTCTAATATCCAAAAGCTGCGGCCATGCGTACCAATCACCAGGTCATCATCTTTTACCACCAAGTCACGTATAGAAGTGGCAGGCATATTCAGCCGCAGGCTCTGCCAGTGTTCGCCCTCGTCAAAACTCACATACACAGCCCTTTCGCTGCCGGCATACAGCATGCCTTTGCGGTAGGGGTCTTCTCTCACTACGTTGATGGGGTCGTTGGGCAGACCATTCACTATTTCCTTCCAGGTAGTACCGCCATCATTTGTTTTGTAGATATGTGGCTTCATATCATCCAGGCGGATACGGTTTACGGCTGCATACACTGTATTTACATCTGTATGACTGGCATCCATCAGCGATACCTTGCTCCAGCTTGTAATGGCAGGTGGTGTTACATTCTTCCAGGTTTTACCACCGTCTTTAGTAATATGTATCAGTCCATCATCGGTACCAGCCCATATCGTGTTGATGTTAAGTGGCGAAGGTGCCAATGTGTACACCACACCACGCCTCGGCATTGTCTTCATGCCATCGGTTTTATAGATGCCCACATTGTCCGGCACATCCCAGCTTTCCCTTGATAAATCAGGACTGATGGTTTGCCAGCTATTGCCGCCATCCAATGTTTTAAAAATTACATTGCCTGCATAGTACAATGTTTTTTTATCAACAGGAGAAAACAGTACCGGCGCTGTTCTGATAAAACGGTATTTTCCGCTGCGCACTGCTTCGGGAGCAATATTTTGCACCTGGCCGTTGCGTTTATCATAGCGGCTAAGTTTGCCGCCGTAAATGATATTGGGGTCAAGCGGGTCGGCAGCCACATAGCCATATTCCTCAGCGCCCACGGGGTGCCATTCACGCAGGCCGATGCTGCCATCATTACCACGGGAAGCAATACCCACAGAGCCGCTTTCCTGCTGGCCACTATACACATTATAGGGAAAAGCATTGTCGGTACTCACATGGTAAAACTGTGCCGTGGGCTGGTTGTACCAGCTCGAAAAAGTCTGTCCGCCATTTACGGTGATGATGGCGCCCTGGTCGCTGGCAAGTAAAATAATATTTGGGTTGGTAGGATTGATCCAGATGCGGTGGTAATCATCGCCACCCGGTGCACCACGAAAGCCGCTCCATGTTTTGCCGCCATCGCTGCTTTTCCATACCACCACATCGGCAGTATACACAATATCAGCATTCAGCGGGTCCACTTTTACTTCTGCAAAATCGCTGCCACGGCCCCAGAGCCTTTCATCAGCATTCATGTTGGTCCAGCTTTGGCCTGCATCATCGCTGCGGTAAATGCCGCCATATTTTCCGGCATCCACGGTGGCGTATAAGCGGTTGGGGTTACTGGGCGCAATGCAAAAGCCGATACGGCCCAGCCCCTGTTCGGTAGTTGGCAGCCCGGTGGTGAGTTTTGCCCAGGTACTGCCACCATCGGTTGATTTGAACAGTCCGCTTTCGGTACCGTTCCAGGCGCCGTTTTCCCAGGGACCCTGCCGCCCTGCCCATAAATCTGCATAAATGATATTACTGTTGGCGGGATCGATGGTTACCTGCACGGCGCCGGTATTTTCATCTTTGTACAATACTTTCTGCCAGTTTTTACCACCATCTGTTGTGCGGTAAACGCCCCGCTCTTCGTTGGGGCCATAAGGGTGCCCCAGCACTGCTGCAAACACAATATTTTCATTGCGTGGGTCAATGGCGAGGCCGCCAATTTGCTGCCCATCCCGCAGACCGGTGTTCGTCCATGTTTTGCCTGCATCGGTACTTTTGTAAATACCGTCACCCACTGATAAATCCGGCCGCTGTATGCCCTCGCCACTGGCTGCATATACCACATCGGGGTTGGAGGGCGCCACGGCCACATCGCCAATAGAACCCGTGGGCTGCTCATCAAAAATGGGCAGCCAGGTGCGGCCATAGTCAGACGTTTTCCACACACCGCCATTGTTTACACCTATATAAAACACATTGGGCTGCTGCGGCACTCCCACGGCGCCTACTGTGCGGCCACCGCGGTGCGGCCCTATCATACGCCATTTTAAATGGGAGAAATAAGCAGCATCGTACATCTGAGCATTGGTGAGTATTGTGCAAAGCAAAAGCGCAGCAATGGCAATTGATTTTTTATGGAGCAGCATGGAGTTGGTTTTTAGGATTGTAAGTTAGGGAATTAGTTGATAAGTTATCAGGTTGATAAGTGCGGAGCGCTTTCCGCCGCGGCCTGCTTTTTAACCGGCAGCAAAAGAAATTCAAAACTGTTGTAAGGGGCTTTTCATTTTATCATCGCCCGGGTACCCGGGGCATGAACAAGGATGCCGGGTTAGTGACATAATAATAAGAGAGAGCAAAGCTCCAACACAAATGGCACTATTTATGCTATCTCTAATGCTGCATTTTAAATTACTGTTTTTCATGCTTTGTTTAACTTTTACCAATACTTTCTAAATTAAAATGTAACAGTCAAACACTAATCTAACTAAAACGCTTCAATTGCCCTGCAACACTGTAAAAAATCAAATTATTAAATAATACCAAAAAAGTAAAAAACTGTAAGCGCATGAGAAATTGGTTACTAATAATTTTATTGGCAGTTGGATTTTTTGCAAAAGCACAATCCTGGCAAACCTTAAGTTACAATGCTGATCAACCAGGATTGGAATTAAACCCATTAAAGGGGTTTGCCACTATGTTTAACCCAAGCAATAATTTTCCCCGTAGTATCCAGGGTAGATTGTTCGGACTCGATGAAGTTATGGTTGGTTTAAATAACTTCAACTGGACCGCTATAGATAATTTTATTGCCCAGGAAGCAAGTCAGGGCCGGCATAGTTATATACAGGTAAATATTGATCCTGCATTCGGGAAATCTGATATGCCTGGTTTTTTAATCAACCAGGTTGATTGGTATTACTATAATGGAAGTATTCCAGACTCCTGCCCCAACTGGAATGACACGCAATTAATGGCCGCCATGCTTAATTTTATTGATACTTTTGGCGCAAAGTACAATAACGACCAAAGGGTTTTTATGGTGCATTTAGGTTTGTATGGTATTTGGGGGGAATGGCATATTGGAGATGTAGCAAACATAAGACCTGAATTTGAAATGATAGAAGCCAATAAAACACTTATCGCAAATGCCTATAAAAATGCGTTTCCTGATAAGCTTTTACTTGCCCGTTATCCTGAAAATATGCCAGATCCTCAAGTATATGGATACAGCGATGGATTGTTTTTTGGTGAATCAATATCGCCGTCATTAACTTCAGGTTTTTTTCACAATACTTTAAAAGCCTATAATGCCGATAAAAATTGGACACTGTACCCTGTTGGTGGAGAAATAGATCCATCACTCCAACCTGCTATTTTTAATGTATTGCCAAATACCCAGGGACAAGATGTATTCGCCTGTTTGGATTCGATTCGCCCAACCTGGCTATTCTGTCATCATCTTCTTACCGCTGCTCAGCCCAACACTTCCTATTGGGATAATGCCATTCTTGTTCAAAAAAGAATGGGTTATACTTTTCATATTGATCAATACCGTTTATCGGCTTCTGGTGGAAAACCAACCATCGAAATAAATCTTCAAAATAAAGGCATAGCACCAATGTATGCCAATTGGGATATTGAGTTTGGGGTACTTAATTCAGGCAATCAATTTAAAACGCTTGGGTTTAAAAAATGGGATTTACAGCTTGTTCAACCGGGTGTTTTGAATAATTACAGATCCTTTGTGTCTGACAGTGCTTTGGCAGATGGAACGTATACATTTCTTTTGAGAGTGGTTAATCCACTGGAAGCTAATTCTGCCCAGGCCAAGCCTGTACGGTTTGCCAATACAACACAGGATGAAGATTTGGCAGGCTGGATAAGTTTAGGAGAAAAAACCATCACTGCAGGAAATGCCGGGGTTGTTCCGGTAAAAGTAACGGCCGTTTCACTAACGCCATCTGCTCATACAATGCAAGTGGGGCAAACGTTTCAACTATCATCAACTGTGCTTCCTGCTACGGCAACCAACGGAGCTGTTACGTATGTTTCTGACCATCCGGGCACAGCTACAGTAAATGCCAATGGTTTGGTAACTGCAGGGCCTGCCTATGGTACCGTTACTATTGCAGCTTACACACAGGATGGTGCTTTTAAGGGACAGTGTGTAATAAATGTACAACCTGTAAGGGTTAATATTCCTGCTGTAATAGAAGCAGAAGACTATATTAAAATGTCGGGTATATTATTGGAAAACTGTGGCGAAGGCGGCCTTAATGTAGCTTATATCAGTAATAATGACTGGATGGAGTATGGCGTAACAGTTAATTCACCCGCTTTTTTCTTTGTAGATTTCAGGGTGGCAAGTCCCTCAGGAGGAGGGGAAATAAGTTTGCTCAATCAAATTGGTGACACTTTAGGTACTATCCCGGTACCTGCAACAGGTGGGTGGCAAAATTATACCAGGATTACTTTAAACTCTGTTTCATTGCCTGCGGGTGCTTACAACCTGAGGGTACTGGTAAGTAAGGGTGGTTTCAATTTAAACTGGATTGAATTCAAATATCCTGCTGTTTTGCCTGTTACATTGCTCGATCTAAGGGCAATCCCAAAGAAGGAGCATATTGCCATTGAATGGAGTACCAGTTTTGAGTATAATAATGAAGGGTTTTATATTGAACGGAGCACCAATGCCAATGATTTTACTAAAATTTCATGGGTGGATAGTAAAGGCGCTTCTAATGGGTTAACTCAGTACAGTTTTACAGATTCCACTGTTGAAAAAAATATCAATTACTATTACAGGCTGGTTCAGCAGGATAAAGATAAAAAGCTTGCTTACTCAAAAATAATCAGCGCAAAAATAAATAAAGCGGGAATTGATATTAGTGAACTTATCAGTGTATATCCAAACCCTGCTGCAGACAGGATAAAAATAAATTGGGACAATGCTGTTGTAAATATACGGCTCAGCGATATACGTTTTTTCAATGCAGTTGGCGTAAATGTTACCCCGCTAATAAAGAACGACCGGGTAATTGATATTGCTCATTTGCCGGCCGGGGTGTATTTTTTAAGAGTGGAAATTGAAGGAGAAAAAATTACTAAAAAAATCATTAAGAAGTAAAGGCATCCTTCACCATTTATTTCTACCGTTGTTGGTGTTCGTGTCGTTGCCAATGCAGCCAGGCTATCACCAACAACTTTTTGAGGTTACAGCATATAATCATCATACTCAAATAAATCGTTGTTGGTCAAAAGACACAACAACGGCGGAGATAGTGCCGGAGACCGGAGCGATGTGTTCCGCCGGGTATTTTATACTGCCCCACTTAGCGCAAGCTTATTCCCGAACTTAAAAGTAGTTCCTGGCGCAAGCGTCCGCTTGTGCCTTTCAGGAAATTGCCCGCAAATAAAGCCAAAACTACAACTGTGAAATTGTTTGTGATAACTTCAGTGAATGTCGTCTGTATGGTTTATTGGCACAAGCGGACGCTTGCGCCAGTGAAAGAAAACCGAACTGTATAAAAATTGCAATTTGTAGTTTTTTTCCTGCTGTATTTTCGCCCGAAAAGAAATTTGACCAATACAAATTTTGACAGCCTGACACGGCAATATCCATTTCCGCCAAACCCGCAGTGTCCTGCCAGGTAGTTTATTCAGGTTGACAATTTCCGCTGGCAGACACTGCGGCAAAGTGCTGCGCCGGCTGCCTTGGTGGTATCATTTATGTAATTAAAATCCAATGCCCTTTAGTTACTGATTTTCGGGTGGTGCCATACTATCACCCCTCCGGGGTTTAGCCCGCTATTTAGCTCACTTTCTATAATACTATCATCCCTTCGGGATTATATGTTTGCTTAACTAAACGACATTGTATTTAAAACCCCAATGCTATTGCCGATGTTGTAGCCATATCGCCGCCTGCAAAAGGCCGCCTTGTGGCAAAGCCCAGTGTATTTGACCAGCGTAAAACTAATTTATTGCTTAAGACCCATTTCCAGCCAAAGCCCAGTTCGCCGGTAGGGGAGAGGCTGCTGTACTTCTTTTTATCCTCCTTCCAGGCAGAAGATTCAATGCCAGCCCCTGCCGTAATAAAAAAGCCGGTATTAATTTTTGCTTTACCGGGAAATGAATAGCCATGTACACCAAGTTTTATTTCGGTAACGGGCGGACTGTATGTGCCATTCAGCAATTGAAAGTTGCCATAACTATAAGGTGCGGTATAGCTTCCCCTGATGCCAATTTCCAGTGAGGCTCTTTCATGCACAAGCCGTTCGTACAAGTATCCCTTAAAGCCGGATATGCTTGTCCAGTCGATACCCACATAAGAGCCGATAAAATTTTTGGCGCTGGAATTTTGCTGGCAATAAGTAGTTTGTACTGATAGTAAAAGAAAGCAAATAACATTTGTAAATTTTGTAACAGTATTCATAATCATTTATTTAGTGATGAATAATACAGCTAAAGTAGGATGGTGTTTGCGCCGGAATCTTGACAAAAGTCAATAATACGCTTGGGGGAGATGATTAACCTTTTTGTAACATTTTAGCCCTTACCCGGCTGAGTGTTTCTTCGTTCATGCCCAGGAAAGTGGCAATCTGTTTTTGGGAGATGCGCTGAAAAAGGGTGGGGTGCCTTTCAGTAAAAAAAAGATACTTCTCTTCTGCGGTATGT
>JANMDL010000226.1:0-14441 GCA_031376295.1 Chitinophagales bacterium | reverse complement strand
GGATATTCAGGATGAAATGATTGAAATGCTGAAGGAACGCAAAGCACAATTGAAAGACAGCACCGTGGTGGTGGTAAAAAGCACCATCAAATCTCCCAATCTGCCCGATAACAGTACCGACCTGGCCATTATGGTAGATGTGTACCATGAACTGGAATATCCCATGGAAATGTTGCAGGCACTGCGTAAAGCACTAAAACCTTCCGGTAAAATATTGCTGATTGAATACCGTGGAGAGGATCCATCTGTACCCATAAAACCTTTGCATAAAACAACTGTGGCGCAATTGAACAAAGAAATGGCTGCCAACGGCTTTAAACTGAGCTATAAGGGCGATTTTTTGCCCATACAGCATTTTCTTATTTATGAAAAAAATCCCGGTGATACAATGGATAAAAGTTATACAATTGAATTTGGCAATGCTGCCAATCGCAATGCAGGCTGGGCTGTACTCAGAGACAATGTAATGGGCGGCTTATCGGAAGCTGAGATGGAGTACGGGCCAGCTTCAGTAATACTGAAGGGCGCTGTATCGTTAAAAAATCGTGGTGGTTTTGTATCCATCAAATCGGGTTTTGGCAGTTTTGACCTGTCGAAGTACAGCAGTGTTTCCATCAAATTCAGGGCAACGGGGCAACAATATGCTTTTACGCTGGAAAACAGCAGAAGGTGGTATGAGCCGGCTTACAAACAGGATTTCAGCGCTGCGGCAAGCAACACCTGGGAAGTGGTAACACTTGACCTGGATAAATTCCGGGAAGAAGTAATTGGAGACCCGACAGGTAATAAAGTGAACAGTACCATTTTGAAAGGAATACTCAGGCTTGGCATTTCTACTGCTGAAAAAAAGGAAGGGCCTTTCAGTATAGAAATTGAATCCATCAGTTTTAAATAAGGCTGCCGAAAAGTGGTTGGCTGCCAGTCAATATTTTCGCTGATTTCAGAACAGTAGTGTATCTCCAATTACCTGCTGCCTATCAAGTTGTTATTGTAAGCCAATTAGCATAAAAACCGGCAATTAGGAGAAAATGTATTTTTACAGTATTTTTAATCAAATATTTTATCTCCCAGGATACCTCCATGCAAAAATTATTATACCCCCGCTTTTTAATTGTAAAAGATAATTTTTACAGCCAGCCGCTTAAAGTGTATCAAACGGCTGTAGCTGCCAGTTATTATGAGCCGGAGCATGTTACCGGATACAGGAGCAGGTTAGTGTATCATGAAAAAGGGATTAAAGCCAAATTGGAAAAAATACTGGGTATAAAAATCGCCCGCTGGGATAGTGACCCGGTTGAAGAGAATGGTGTTTTTTACCAGGGGCTTTCCAAAGGCAAACAAAAGGAAGTGCCTGGTGTACATTCCGATGAGCCGTATAATGATATTACCGTTGTAGTGTATCTTACTCCCGGCATACCAGTGGATTGCGGCACTTCTTTATGGATGCACAAAAAAACAGGATTGATTGACCCTGTTACACCTGCTGCGGCAAAACGACTGAAACGGGACTTCTTAAATCTAAAAAACCAGTTGGAAAGCGAATGTACCGACCGCAGCAAATGGATTGAAATTGACAGGGCAGGCTACCGCTTTAACCGTATGGTGGCTTATCCTTCGGGGGCTTTTCACTCCGCTACCAATCATTATGGCGGCAATTTAAAAAACGGCCGCATTTATCAAACCTTCAGGATTGGGGTTGACTGGAACACTTTCAGGATGAACAATGCGTAGTTACCCGGCGTTGATAAAATCCAGTAACAACTGCTGGTAAGCATAATCGTCTTTCGTTTTGGTAAAAACCATCTGCTTCATTAATTGCAGTTGCCTTGTATTGCTCACTTTCATGGCCATTGCCCATAAAGCAATATCTTCCAGCACATTTTTTTCAGCATCACTTAAATTAGCATTATCAAGCTGCACTTTTTTGCAGAAGGCAGCAATGGCCTGCTGTTTGGCTGGGGCATAATTATGCTGCCAGTCTTTTTTTATAGCCGATAATATTTTGGTGGTCACCGTCATCACATTCAGTGGCAGCTTCTTTACCAGGTTCAGGCCAATATTGTCTTCGGTAAACCGCAACAATGTTTTTTCTGTAGTCCGGTAACCCTGGCGGGTTTTAATTTTGCGGTATTCATTTTCTGCCAGCAGCTTCAGTTCCCGGCCAACCGGCCTGAAACCATATTTGTAGTAAAACCAGAATGCACCACTGCTGATGCCGCCCGGGTTATTCAGCCCGAATTGAAAAGGTTCTATTTCCATATAACTTACGCCCAATGCCAGCTTTGCAACCCTTATCAACTGGCAGAGGATATAACCGGATTCCCCACCCCTGTATGGTTCAAAAATATTCAGGCCAACTTTTGCCATCTGCCCAAACACCCATACAGCACCGTAAGAAATAGGTATGCCATTTTTAAAGAAAGTAACCCCAAAATAGGTTTCCAATGGTAACTGGTGCTCCGGTACCATACTGTAAATGGCCAATGTTAGTCCTCTTTCCAGGTCGTAAAGCCGCATGGATGCCGGCTCCATAAATGTTGCCGGGTCAATTTCTCTTACCGTGAGAGCCATACTGTTCCTGATCACTTTATACAACTCCTTTCTTTCAACCGGCCCGGGAATACGCACTTTCCGAAGGGGTTTACTCATCAATTCTACAGGGTCAAATTGCTTCAGCAAATCCTGGTGATAATACACCTGCTTAACCGGAATGCGGTTATTGGCTTTTGAAAACTGTGCATTTTTTGGAACCAATTTTATATACAGATCCATCCGCTCAATAAAAAGCTCTTTTAAAATAGGTAATGCTTTTAGTTGCTCCAGTTGGCCAAGTATAAAGGGTACATACTGGTCTGGCTTTACATTGAGCAGTTGCAGCAAATCCTCATTGCTTAAACCGGCAGTGGTTTCCGCCTTCAGGGTAAATGGCAGGGTAATGTTCAATATGTCATTCAATGATAACGAAGGGTTATAAAACGAGTCGAATTCCACTTTTAAGTCGGTATGTTCGCTCAGCCACTGCAAAAAATCTGGTGAAAAACGGGTAACAATTTTTGCATAAGGCAGGCCCTCATTTTCTATCAATATAGTTTGGGAAGCCTTATTTTTTTTTGCAAATACAGCGATACGTTTCAGCTCTTTTTCTGCAATGCGATGTAAATCAGGATTGCCCGGATAGGCGCATAAAAACAGCAGCAGGTCGTGATATTGCAGGAGTTGCTGTCCACCGGGCAAGTTTAAGCTGCTTAAGCGGTTGAGCAAAACCGTTTTAAGCTGCGCTGCTTTTTCATCAAATTGATTGGCTGCCTTTGTTAAGGAATTAAGGGGGCTTAAAAAATTACTTTTCATAATGAATAAAAAATGATTAAGCTGTTAAGTTAATTTTTATGAAGGTTGTATTCAGCTAAATTAGGTAATCTCAGGTGAAGCACCAATGGGAATTGTTTTCAAAATTAAAAAGACAGGATCATTTCCTGCCTTTTAATTACTTCTTTTTCTAAAACACTAAATTTTATTTCTGCTTTCGTCTCAACCACCATCCCAGCCAAAGGCCGGTTACACCCCATGCCACCAGTGCATCAATAAAATGTGCCATCAGGTCAAAGCTGCCAAACCATATATGCATGGTATATGGAGCGTTAAGGAAGACAATCAGCCCGGTGCCGGTTGTACCGAGGAAAACAGTGCTGAAGGAAGGCGACGGTATTTTCAGCAGCAGCCAGCAAAGTAAGCAAAGAATCAGGATATCAACCAGCAGGCTCCTGCCCATTTTAATAAACATAGCATTCATACCCGGCAGGCTCTTATGATATACTACCTGTGCCCAGGGCTTGCCTTCGGTTTCCTTCATTTGTTTTTCCATGGCTTCTCTTGGAGTACCCGGCGGAAAGGTTGGCATCATATAGGCACCATCTTTGCTGAACTGGGTGCCCAGGTAAGCCAGCACGCTGTCCTGCTTTGGCGTATATTTTTGCTGTGCTTCATGCAGGTTGAGCAAGCCCCATGTAAGAAATTGCCAAATAAAAAGAATAATGCCGCCCACCAGTGAGCCGATAATCATTTTTTTCATACAAGAATTTTTTGTTTAGAGCGACAATGTAGAAAAGAAAAATGGTCTTTGCAAGTGTATTGGTTGTATATAAATTTCATCAGGCAGCAAGTAATTGAAATCAACCCGATACATGCTTTCTTTTGCTCTTTTTCCCCGGCATACCTGATATGTTCCACGGGGAAGAATATTTAGCAGCCCGAGTGATGCTGTTTTTTAAAATAAACCTTTGAAAACCTGCAAAGAGTTTTTATCTTGTCAGGTATTTTCTTCCTTATCAAACCCGCCCGGTTGGATTGTAATTTAATGCGCTGAAGGAAGCATATAAGTTTGCTAAGTATTTCTTAACATATTTTGTCTGTATCCCCTAAAATGAATTACTGATTATTACCATGGATAAAGATATTATTTACAATACTGTGCGCCAGGAAATTTTGGAACAAAAGAAATGTCAGTTTCAAATGCTTGGCCTTGCCCTCACATTCAGCGCCGGCATTTTTGCTTTTATCGGAACAAAAGATATTTCATCATTTTTTTTCATGGCCCCTGTTGTAATGAACGTACTGGCACTTAGTATTATTCTGGATAAAGCAACCTCCATTCAAAGAATGGTTGGTTATTTACAATTGATGGAGAATGATGTGGCGAAAACAATTTTTAAATGGGAATACCACTTAGACATATTCCGGGGACTTAAAGCTGTTTCAGCTGGTACTGAAAACTGGCGTAAACATAGATATATAACAAAAATTTCGTTAATGCTTTTAGCTCTTAGTTTGGCAGCTGCAATATTGTTTGTTATTAAGGCTGAATTATATGCAGCATATGATACACTGGGTATAACTGTCCTGGGATTTATAATTTTTCTGCTGAGTTTCGGAATTTATACTTTCCTTAAAACATGGCACCAGCTCGTTAAGGGAGAATATACTTCTAAATCTGTGCGATTGCGGTGGGAAGAAGCAATGAAATACTGAACTTGATTGTAATGCTGCTCCGGGCAACCGGTTTTACCAGGGTTAACAGCATTGTGTATGCTGCACTTCTATATACCCAAATATGTTACCGCAAAACGCAGGAGCTGCATAGTTTGTAAAAAAGGAAAATTTACTTATGCATATTTATACAGCTTTCTCAGTTTTAGGCCTTTTTCATTGTGCAGCAGGCATTTTAGTTTTATATCGGTAAACCCGTCAATGTGTAATCGTAAGCACATTACCGGGTACAATGGTAAAACTGGCTCCGGGAGCAACGGTTAATGACCTGCATATTCCATTAGAGGACAGAACAACCGTTCCGCTATTTATTACCACATCTGTATTGCCATCGGGCATTAAGCCACAGGACCAGTTGGCAGGGTTCTCCCAGGCTGTTCCAGCGTTACCCGTCCAGGTATTTTGAATTTTAAGGTAATACAACTCATCGCTGATATTGCCATCAATAATGCACCGGTATACTAATCCATAAAAGGAGGAAGGTGTATTTGTCAATAAAAGACTGTTGCTGTTAACGCCACTGTAATTGGCAGTATTGCTTAATGGACTAAAATTAACTGAATCGGTACTTACCTGCCATTGGTAATTGGTACCACCGCTGCCCGTAGTCAACAATCTGCTTTCACCCGGGCAAAGGATGATTTCTGTTCTGGGTAATATCCTGATTATTCTTGAAACCTGGTCGCTGGCACCCGATGCAGTTGTAATGGTAAGCGATACAAAGTAAACGCCGGGTACAGTATAGAGATGAATTGGGTTTGCCAGCGATGCCTGTGAACCATCCCCAAAATTCCATAGCCAGGATGCAATAGGCTGAGAAGAACTTGATAAATCAATGAACTGTATGATTGCGGGCGCCCATGCCTGGTTGGGTGTAAAACTGAAATTGGCTGCAGGGGGAGCAAGAAAAGTGAATCCAGGCAGGCTGCTGCCACCAAAATTATTTGTGGCGGATACTGTTCCGCTGGCACCAAAACTTACAATTGCCCTGATTTCTGTAGTAGAAATGATGAAGATATTGCTGGCTTCCACACCGCCAAATTTAACAGACGAAACACTGTTCATATAAGTACCTGTTAAAGTGATGGTATCTCCCTGTTTGCCTGAGGCAGGTGAAAATGAAGTAATACCCGGGGTTGCAAGGAAAGTAAAGCCAAATTGAGAACCAGAACCTGCAGGCGTGGTTACAGCTACAAAACCAGAACTGCCATTGCCAATTACTGCCTGAATGCTGGTATTGGAAACAACGGTATATGATGCAGCAGGTGTTCCGCCAAAACTTACTGCAGTAGCACCTGTAAAATTGGTGCCGTTTATGGTAACTATTGCGCCTGCCGTAGCAAGTACTGGTGTAAAACCTGAAACTGCAGGTGATTGTGCAGTTATTCTTCCACCAAGGGAAAAAAGCAATATAAGCAGGATACAATATCTATTCATTGGAAAGACTGATTAAAAGTTACCAAATATTGTTGCAAAAGTACAGTTTATAACAATCATTTTCAGCTATTACCTGACTTGCCGCCAAAACACACTATATTGTACAACTGTAAATCAATTCATCAATATGAGAGTAATCATCCTGTTAGGTATCATCAGTCTGATTGCCTGTAATCCGCAGCAAAATACTGTTGATAAAGAAATTCCAGGTACAGATTGGGCCATGCTCAATTTTGTAAAGGTTGACAGTGTTAATCCCATACTTACTCCTTCTGCCGGGGAATCATTTTTCTGCCCGGTTAGTAAAAAAAAGACCGCCTGGGGTGGCAGAAATGTATTGAACCCCGCCGCAGTGGTGAGGGATGGAAAAGTATACCTGCTGTACCGCTCACAAGACAGTGCCATGACCTCCCGGCTCGGTCTTGCCATTAGTGAGGATGGCCTGCATTTTAAAAAACTCCCTGAACCAGTTTTTTATCCGGCAGAAGACAGCATGAAAAAATACGAGTGGAAGGGCGGGGTGGAAGACCCAAGGATTGTGGAAACTGAAAATGGCATGTATGTGCTTACCTACACAGCTTATGATGGTAAAACGGCAAGGCTATGTTTAGCTACTTCAGTTGATTTGCAGCATTGGACCAAACATGGGTTGGTACTTAATGATGCGAAATACAGGGATGCCTGGAGCAAGTCGGGCGCTATTGTTGCAGAAAACAGGGGCGGTAAAATGGTGGCGGTAAAAATTAATGGCAGGTACTGGATGTATTTTGGCGATACCAACCTTTTTATGGCTACTTCCACCGATTTGCTCCATTGGACGGTGGCGGAAAATGAAGAATCAAAAAAACTCATCAGCGTACTGCACCCACGCCCGGGGTACTTTGATAGCCGCCTGGTAGAACCTGGTCCCTTTGCCCTGCTGAAAAACGAGGGCATTCTTTTGATATACAATGGAAGCAATGCAGCCAATTACAATGATACATCCCTGCCCAGGTTCACCTACAGCGCTGGCCAGGCACTTTTTGATAAAGCCAACCCGGCAAAGCTATTGGAAAGAACGGCTGTTTCCTTTTTAAAACCTGATAAGGAATATGAAAAAAAAGGAGAAGTGAATGAAGTTTGTTTTGTAGAAGGTATGGTGTATTTTAAAAACAGGTGGTTTCTTTATTACGGCACTGCAGATTCTAAAATAGCTGTAGCAGTTAAATACTAATATTTTGGTTATTTAACAGCGGTTTCCGCTTTTTTTATCTGCTTAATAATAATTTTTTGATGAAAATAATTTAATTACCTTCAAACTATCATCAACCAAACAGCAGGGCAGGTATGAAACATTTTAAGTTTTACACAAAGGAAGATATTTTGTCGCTTACCAAAGTGCGCCGGTTTGAGACCAAACTGGGCGAACGGCTGGAATATGTAAAGCCAGGTGAGGAGTGGCAGGCGATGCTGCTGCAGTCAAAGGCCAAATATGTACTGCTGGGTATACCGGAAGATATTGGGGTGAAAGCCAATTATGGAACTGGTGGCGCTGATACGGTGTGGTTGCCTTTTTTATCAGCCTTTTTAAATGTACAGAGCAATGAATTTTTAGAAGGAAGCGATATTTTGCTGCTGGGGCATTTTGATTTTGGCGACATTAAATACCTTATTGAAAACAATGCACAGGGTGACGAAGAACTTATTGATGCCTACCGCCATGCAGTAACCACTATTGATGACCAGGTGGAGCAATTGATAAAAGTGATAGCAGCTTGTAAAAAAATCCCCATTGTTATTGGCGGCGGACACAATAACAGTTACCCCATTATAAAAGGTACAGCCAAGGGACTTTACAGAGCAGAAGTAATACCATTGGCACAAATCAACAGTATCAATGTAGATGCCCATGCCGATTATAAAGTTACAGAAGGAAGGCACAGTGGTAACGGATTCAGGTATGCAGCGGAAGACGGCTATCTTGGTAAATACTGCATTGTGGGTTTGCATGAGAATTTTCTGCCGCAGAATGTGCTGCTGGATATTCACAACAATCCTTTTATTGATTACGTCAGTTATGATGAAATTTTCATCAGCGAACGGAAGAATTTTATTCAGGCGATTGCACATGCTACCGGCTTTACTGAAAATACGTATACCGGTATTGAACTTGATCTTGACTGTATAGAGAATGTGCTCAGCAGTGCAGCATCGCCCTCGGGCATCACCGTATTACAGGCCCGCCAATACATCACATTTGCGGCTACCGATTGCAAGGCAGCATACCTGCATATATGTGAGGGTGCCACCCAGCTTACTGATGGCCGCAGGGATGAGTCCACCGGAAGGCTCATCAGTTTTTTAGTAACTGATTTTGTAAAGGCACAATTGCAGCCATAGTTACAGTAGTATAAGGTATCGGTAACAGCCCGGAGTTTTTCCCGGTTTGCACCCTTTGCGCAAATTAAATTAGCTTAGCAACAGGGTAAAAGAAATTTTTATTAAACATGAAAGAAAAGCGCAACGCAGCATTAGGATTTATTTTTATCACTGTATTGATTGATGTAATTGGCTGGGGTATCATTATACCAGTAATGCCACAATTGGTGCAGCAATTAACCGGCAGATCTTTAAATGATGCTTCTACCATTGGCGGCTGGTTGTTGTTTGCGTATGCCATCATGCAGTTTTTCTTTTCACCCATACTGGGCGGCCTCAGCGATAAATACGGCAGAAGACCTGTGCTGCTTTTTGCACTGCTGGGCTTTGGTGCAGATTATCTTTTCCAGGCATTTGCTCCTACCATACAATGGCTTTTTGTGGGGCGCATTATTGCGGGTATAACTGGAGCCAGCTTCACCACGGCATCGGCTTATATTGCAGATGTGAGCACGCCTGAAAAACGGGCGCAAAATTTCGGGCTGATAGGTGCTGCATTCGGTATAGGTTTTATAGTGGGTCCGATGATTGGAGGATTCTGCAGCGATTTTGGGCCAAGGGTGCCTTTTTATGTGGCAGCGGCATTTACTTTTTTAAATTTACTTTACGGATATTTTGTATTGCCCGAATCGCTGCTGAAAGAAAACCGCCGGAATTTTAGCTGGAAACGTGCCAACCCGCTGGGCACCCTGCGGCAATTGCGCATGTATCCGGTGGTGGCGGGCTTATCTGTATCATTGCTGCTTTTGTACATTGCTTCTCATGCAGTACAAAGTAACTGGAACTATTATACCATGTTTAAGTTTAAATGGGATGCAAAGATGGTGGGCATTTCGCTGGGTGCTGTTGGTCTTTTAGTTGGTGTTGTACAAGGTGGATTGATAAGGGTTATCATTCCAAAAATCGGTCAGACTATGGCCGTATATGCAGGGCTGCTGTTGTACATGATTGGCATGTTACTTTTTGGGGTGGCTTCGCAGGGCTGGATGATGTTTGCTTTTTTGGTGCCCTATTGCCTTGGTGGTATTTGCGGCCCTTCTATGCAGGGGATTATGAGCAGCCAGGTACCGTCCAATGCGCAGGGTGAACTGCAGGGGGCACTTACAAGCCTTATGAGTCTCACTGCCATTATTGGCCCGATAGTAATGACCAACCTTTTTTCCTATTTCAGCAGCCCTAATAAACTGCATATTTACCTTCCGGGGGCACCTTTTTTTGCAGGGGCCTTATTCATTCTCATTGGTTTTGTTTTTGCAGTTCGGTCGTTGAAGCGGTTTGCTGCGGCTAAAGCTGCCCGGGGTAACATAATTGACTAAAATACATTAAGCTGGTTTTTTAAATGATACATTGTAATTTCCATCCTTTACCGGTTTTATAAGCCAAAAGATTGATGTTGCTGCAGCCGGACGCAGGAGATACTGCTTTTAGCATATTGTACAGTATTGAGAAGGTAAACAGGTATCTTTACTTGATATGAAACGAAAGTCATTTTTTTTGCTGCTTGTTGTTTTTTTATGCTGCTTTTTTAGCGTTGCTGCTGTACAGCCTGCTGATAAAGCGGTACTTAATTACACACAGGTGATGTTTGAATTTGATGAGCAGGAAGGTGCAGATAAGTACATTCTTTATGTTAAAAGCACTAATGGTATTATACATATAAGTAATGAAGTGTATTCACTTGCCTCCCTGGTAAAGAAGTTTCTGGCTTTCGGAGAATCCTACACCTGGTATTATACTGCTTTCCGCAACAAAAAAATGATATTTAAAAGTAATATTTTTTCATTCAGTATCGCAACTGATTTCCTGGTTGATGACAGTAAATTCAGGTATGATATATTGTCGAAAAAACCTGGCTCTTACCAGGACAACCTTATTTTTATTGATTATCTTGGTGTGGCAGTTGACCGCAATGGCTGGCCGGTATGGTATATGCCTTATGATTCATCCCGCTATTTTAAAGCACCGCAGTACCGCAATATGCAGATGACACCGGCGGGCAGTTTTACTTTTTTAAAAGCCGATCAATGTTATGAAAAAGACCGGCTGGGCAATATTTTATGGGGTTCGCCAAATGATGGAGTTGTTTCCGGCGATGCAACAGAACAGTATCACCACGATTTTGAAAAACGACTGGATGGTTCTTATATAGCCTGCAGTTACCAGTATGAGAATATGCCCTGTTTTTTTGACACAACAGTTACCTGCAGGATAAGGTACAATACAGTTATACAATACAATGCGGGTAAAGTTGTTTGGCAATGGAATGAGAAAGATCATATCAGCAAAGAAGCGTTATTCAGGCTGTCTGGCCCGGGTGTTACCGATATTGCGGGTACCCACATGAATGGTTTCAGTTTTGATGATAAAAATAATAAGGCAGTTTTCAGTTTCAGAAACAACAATACCCTGCTATGGGTTAACAGGCAAACGGGAAAAGTATTGTACCGTTTGGCCGGTGATGATACAGGTAAAAGTGACATACAATTTGCCGGGCAGCACAGCCCGGTGTTGTTAAGCAATGGTGATTTGCTGGTATACAATAACAATAATGGGGCCACTGTTAAAAACAGTTCCGGCACAGTACCGCAATTTCCCAAAATACTGCTGCTTGGTGCACCTGTTGGCAATAAACCACCGCAAAAAAAATGGGAGTATGAATGTAAGATGAATGAACATCCGGAAGGCTGGGCTGGCAAGGAAGGTTTTGCAGGTATGCTGCCCAATGGAAATGTGCTGGTTTGCATTGGTGGTGGCAATAAAATATTTGAAGTTACACGCAGCAAAAAGATTATATGGGAAATGAACTGCACCATGTACAGCAATGAAAAAAAGAGCTGGTTGCCCTTCAGCAATTACCGCAGCCATTTTGCCAGTTCGCTCTATCCCTATTATTTTACAGTACAGAAAACAACGGCTGGTAAAACTGTAAAAGCCGGGCAGGTGCTGCGCTTTAAAATAAACAATGATGGTACAGAAACCGATACGTATAAAGTGGAAATGTTTAGTGGAGCTATTTTTAACACATTCCAGGCCAGTGTTACCTGCCGGCCGGGCTCAGGTATGATGATGAACATACCGCTTGGTAATAACAAAAAAAACACTTCGCCGGTGAGCGGCGATAATTTTGTGCTGGTAAGGGTAAGTTCCGTAAATAATCCTGCAACTGTGAAAAATATCGAATACCGGATTGTACAGTAGATTTAATAATACGGCTTCAGTCCATTATTTTTCCAATAGTCAATAATGGGTTTATAAGGCCCGAATTTGTGCTGCAGGTCTGGAAAGCTGTCGGGGTAGGGCCCCACACCATAGTCAATTGCTTTTTCGTTGATGAAAGGATAATCAAATGTTGCGGGGCTTGGCCTTTTGTGAATCCTGTCATCATTAACAAAGCTGGCAATATCAATTGCTTCTTCGTCCGTTAAAAACGGTTTAAAATAAGTAGCCGAGTCGTTGGGCATATTGGCCTTTATCCACCTGGCCTGTTTTATTACACGGTGCATACTGCTGCCGGGTTGATAAGCATGGTTGCCCCACAGTGGCGGATACAGGTAAGCACTGTCGCCGGGTTTAAAAAGTCCTTCGCCATTGCCACCATGGCAGCGCAGGCATTTATCATTATACAACTGCTGCCCGGTGTTTACATTACCTGCTCTTGAAGGCAATTCGATTGCAAGGTTTTCAAAGCCTTTTTTACTTTTATCTTCGGGTGTTAATTGTGCATTTATCCATTTTAAATAACTAAGTATGGCTACCATTTCCCTGCTTTCGTGGGGCAGGGGTTTGCCGCTGTGTGGCCGCATTACGCAATTATTCACCCGTTCGGCAAGCGTAAGTACTTTGCCCTCCCTGGGCCGGTATTGCGGGTAGCTTACCTGCGACAGCATCAGGCTGAAGGAGTAGGGTTTGGTGCCGGCATCCTGGTGGCAATTGGTACAGTTCATTTTATTGCCGGTATATTTTCCATTTATCCCATCGGGGCCTATATAGTAGGCTGTATTTACTAAAAGCGCCCGGCCATAGCGCACCATTTCACCAAATTTATCTTTGGGTATCATGCTGGTATCCGGCTGGTTATAAGTACTGTCGCTTATCACCACCAATGGTTTTTCGTTGCCAGGGCCGCAATTGATGGTGCTGAGTATGAAGATGGTAATTATTCCTGCTGCAATTAATTGTAAAATTTTCATCACCCTTTTTTAATCATTTATGTTTTGCTCTATTCCAAAGCAGTAACATGCCTGTTCCAATTTGCGAATATAGCAAAAAGCATAGACATGAGGTGATGATGCGGCCAGGAGGAGCATTTCAAATTCGCCGGGCGGGGCGGCCGCAAAACTGCTGCAATAACTGAAGTACGCAAGAAGAATGTTAAACAGCGAGTCTTGCTCGCTGTGGCGGGTAAA
Organism: Chitinophagales bacterium; assembly: GCA_031376295.1. Classification (GTDB taxonomy): domain Bacteria; phylum Bacteroidota; class Bacteroidia; order Chitinophagales; family Chitinophagaceae; genus Ferruginibacter. Next base: position 1,137 of record JANMDL010000226.1, on the reverse strand, counting down.
GCCCCGCTATGACGAACCGCAGGTACAGCGTTATACTTCTGAATGTGGGAACTACAAACTTATCAATCTTTTTCGCCGCAGCGTGGTGTTTCCAGCGGCGATTGCACTTTTTTTTGTTGCTGATTAGCACAAAGGTAGAGAAGGATTAGATATAATTACTTTTATAAATTCCTATCCTTTTTCCACTTTCCGCTGCGCATATATAAAAAAGCTATAATGAGCATGCTGCTCCAGTACACCAGTTCGTTGCTCCATGCCATAGCCAATGATACATGGTACACTTTCATGGTAATAAAAGTATAGCCGATATAGAGGCTGATGCCAACAATTTCCGTGAGGAGGTTGATATTGGTTTTGCCGGTACCGGTTAACCCATTTATCCAGGTGGTGGAAAGGCTCATGCACAGCATGGCAAAAGTAACCATACGCATTACAGGAATAGCTCTTTCAATAAATACCTGGTCTTCACCAAAAAGGCTGAAGAACATATGGGGAAAAAAATTAAGCACCAGCGCCATTGAAACAGTGGCACAGGCACTCAGCAGGGCAATGCGGTTAATGGTAGGTATTACTTTGTGCTGCATACCCTGGCCAATAAGGTTGGCCACCATGGTATTGCTGGTACTGGCAAAGGCCCAGGCAAATATGCCGGTAAATCCAAATACGTTGCGCATCACATTGCTGATGGCTTTGTCCACATCGCCATAGCTTTCTATCATTAAAAAAAAGATGAGCCAGGTAACTAAGCTGATGAAATACTGGATCACTAAAGGGATAGATACTTTCAGCAATTTTCGGCTAAGCGGTTTTTGAAAGCTGAAGCTACGGAACAGGTCGAAGCGTTGTTTCAGTTTCAGCCTGTAAATCACCACCAGCACAGCCAGCAGCCCAAGTGCCTCGGCAATGGCAGAGGCAAGTGCGGCCCCGTTAAAGCCCATAGCCGGCAAGCCCCAATGGCCAAATATCAGCAGGTAATCTAAAAGGATGTTCAGCCCGGCTTCTATTATGGTGCCAATCATGAGGTAACGGCTGTTGAGCGTACCTACCAAAAACGCATTGCAAAGCTGAAAAGCAAAGAGAAAGGGCAGGCCCATCACCCTTATCTTTAAAAAATTAGTAATGGGCGTAATATTTTCG
>JANMDL010000223.1:0-2026 GCA_031376295.1 Chitinophagales bacterium | reverse complement strand
CCCGTTAAAAGCAGTGTGGTGCGGTTGACAAGAAGCAGTAAGATTTTCAAAGCCATTATTCATGGTATTGAGGAAAAGAAGGGCGATAAGATTATCAGTCTTGATTTGCGTAAAATTCACGAAGCAGTGGCCGATTTCTTTATCATTTGCCAGGCCAGCAATCCCAATCAACTGAGGGCCATTGCCGATTCGGTGGAAGATGAGGTGAAAAAAGCCTGCGGAGAAGCCCCATATAAACATGAAGGCAGGGTGGCACAGCAATGGATACTGGTTGATTACGTTACCGTGGTGGTACACATCATGCTGCCCGATCCACGTAAGTTTTATCAATTAGAAGAAATGTGGAGTGATGCCCCCATGATGGAGCATACAACTGAAGCACCGGTGCCGGTTAAAAAAACGGCAGTCAAAAAAAAATCAGCGAAAAAATAAAAGGATTTCGCACAATAAGAGATAGTTATGAATCAGCAAGAAAGCAGAAAAAAATTTAATCAGAACGGCATTCCGCCACCCGGAGATGAAAACCAGGAGAAAAAGAAACCAAGGTTTAATATTTACTGGGTATGGGGTCTGGTAGCCATTGGTTTGGTAGCTTACAACCTTGTAAGGGGTGTAAGTTCCAGCGGGCTGGAGACGGATATGGAAAAATTTAAGGAAATGGTTAAAAGCGGCGATGTACAGCGTACAATGACCATCCGCAATAAAAAACTTGTACGTGTATACCTTGATCCTGCAAAAATAAAAACCAAGGATACGCTCTATAAAAGACTATTAGAGGATACAGACGGCAAGAAAATAGAAAGAGTAAAGAGCGTAAACGCCCCTCAATTGTATTTCAGCATTATCGATTTAGAATCTTACTCAAGAGAATTGGCTGATTTTTATGCACAAAACCCCGGCCAGCCTAAAATACCCAACAAGTCGGATGACGAAGGGGAAGTGTTCAGCGGCATCATTGGCACACTGCTGCCCATTTTGCTCATCGGCTTATTGTTTGTACTGATGATGCGCAAGGTAGGCGGACCAGGCGGTGGTGGTGGCCCCGGTGGCATCTTTAATATTGGTAAATCCAAAGCAACCCTGTTTGATAAAGGCACCCGTGTTAACATCAATTTTGGTGATGTGGCCGGGCTGGATGAGGCAAAAGTGGAAGTAATGGAAATTGTTGATTTTTTAAAGAATCCTAAAAAATATACAGCACTTGGTGGTAAGATACCCAAGGGTGCGCTGCTGGTTGGTCCTCCGGGCACTGGTAAAACTTTGTTGGCAAAAGCCATGGCAGGTGAAGCACAAGTGCCATTTTTCAGCCTGAGTGGCAGTGATTTTGTAGAAATGTTTGTAGGTGTGGGTGCCAGCAGGGTACGTGACCTGTTTAAGCAGGCAAGGGAAAAAGCACCTTGTATTATTTTTATAGATGAGATTGACGCCATTGGCCGTGCCCGTGGAAAAAACATGATGATGAGCAACGACGAGAGGGAGAATACCCTTAACCAGTTGCTGGTGGAAATGGATGGTTTTGGTACTGATATTGGCATCATCATACTTGCAGCCACCAACCGCCCCGATGTGCTTGACAGCGCTTTGCTGCGCCCTGGCCGTTTCGACAGGCAGATAAGCATTGACCGTCCCGACCTGGTAGGCAGGGAAGCCATTTTTAAAGTACACCTGCTGCCGATAAAGATTTCAGAAACATTAGATGTACACAAACTGGCTGAACAAACACCCGGTTTTGCAGGTGCAGATATAGCGAATGTATGCAATGAAGCCGCACTGATTGCAGCACGTAAAGGCAAATCAGCCGTGGATATGAGCGACTTTCAGGATGCAATTGACAGGGTAATTGGCGGATTGGAAAAGAAGAACAAAATTATCGCCCCTTACGAAAAAGAGATTATTGCCTATCATGAAGCAGGCCATGCCATTTGCGGCTGGTATCTTGAGCATGCTTATCCGCTGCTGAAAGTTACCATTGTACCAAGGGGTACTGCCGCCCTGGGCTATGCACAATACACTCCCAAGGAGCAAT
>JANMDL010000186.1:0-2903 GCA_031376295.1 Chitinophagales bacterium | reverse complement strand
GGCTATTGCAGAAGCGCTGTCTTGCCGCGGCCCGGCGCTCGTCGAAGTGATGACGGACGCCGAACTGGTCTGAACACGGCGTGCCCCGTACTGCTCAAGTTCATGCGCTTCGCGTCGATATACCGGATGTCCGCCGCAACGCAAATCACCATGTCCAGCGCCGTCAGTCTCGACAGCCTTCAGTCCAGCCGCGCTGTCACCTTGCCGCGCCCAGCCGCCGCAGACGGGCAATTGGCAAAGTGTGAATCGCAGTTATCGGACTGGGTGCATTGCCCATCGGGCAAGACCCCCGCCGGTCGCGCCAAGATCGAGGAGATCAGCAACCAGATCGCGACGTTGAAGGCGCAGATCAAGGAGGCTGACGAGCGCAAGCCAACGCCTGCGCAGCAGGCCGATCGCATCCGCTACGACGGCCAGGGCGCCTGGGTCAACCTGCAGGCTTGATGGCGGGCGGTTCGCTGCACCGGCAATCCACCAGTGCCCTCAGCGCCAGGCTGAAGAGGCCAGGGCACAGCAGCTGCCACAAGGTCACGCCGCCCAGCTCGAACCCCGTCTGGGCCTGCCGGCGTTGCACCCTGTGCAGCGCGTCCAGGCCAAGTTCGGTGCCTGCAAAGAAGGCCGCCAGAAAAACCGCATAGAAGGCAACAGCCATCCAGGTGCCCGCGCGCCAACGGGCTGCAGACCAGGGTGCCACGCGCAGCACCAGCTGTGCAATTGCCAGCACGCCGTGCAAGCTTGCCCACGTGCTGACGCCGACTGTGCCAAGCCCCAATCCGGCCAGCACCAGCCGCTGCTGCGGTAATGCGGCAGGTGCAGCCAGCCGGCACCGATGCCCAGGTCCCACAGCGGCTTGTCGGCGCGGGCTGAGACGGTGGCCATGGTCAGCACCAGGGTCACGACCAGAGGCAGGCCGCTCGACGGGGCGTTCGAAGTTGCAAGTGGATGGCGCCGTGGAAAAGGGGGGCTGCGGTCATCGGGTTCGCGCTGCAAGGCGACCAGCCACTGATGTCGACCACAAGAGCGCAAAGTTACAGGCGCGGCAACCGTGTGCTGGGCGTGTATCTGCAGCGCACTGCAACCAAGTGCTTGCAATTCCCCGGCCTGCACCATGACAGGGTCAAGACCCCACCATCGCCCAGAACACGGCGGCTTTCCAACGCCCGGCACCTTGAATCCTGAAGCGGCGGGACTTACAGCAAGGCCTGAGTGACGCTCTGAAGGGGCCGTCGCTGGTCGAGATCGTCACCGACCGCAAAGTGGTATGACCGATTCGCCGCAGTGTGGACGCCGCCAGGACGCTACAGGCGCTGTATCGCCGACACCGGGGTGTCCAGCATCACCAGATCACCGCGACGGAGAACTTGTCCACTGAGGCGCACCGGGTCGGCCACCAGGGCCAGCAGTTCCGGACCATGGGCGCGCCCGGCATCCGTCATGATCATCAAGGCCGACTGGCCTGCCGGTCCACGCGCAAAGAACGCAGGCGGGATGCCGCCGCGGATGCACAGCGAAGCACAGGCCTTGTGCAGCTTGCCGTTTGAAGGCCGCATGGCGCCGAACCAGCACTTCGAATCGAGGATCTCGCCGTTGAGGCTGACCTCGCCAAGTGCCTCGGTCGCCGGAAGGGCCAGACCGGCGTCGGGCACAGCGCGCTCGTCGCGGCGCAGCCAGGTACCTTGCTCGTCGACCGCAAGCATCGTGTGCTGTCCGCGCTGAATGAGGTTGCCGGTGACCACCACCGGCTGCCCCTCCAGCGCGCCGATCTGCGCGGCGACGCCACACTTGCCCAGGCAGGACAGCAGTGCAGTGCGTGGCACGCCACCGCCCAGATCGCGGCTGCGCAGCATGGCATAGGGTGCGGCGCTGACGGTCCCGCGCCTCTCGCGCACCTTGTCAGGGTCCCAGCCCCCCGCACCCGGCGCGCGCTGTAGCGCAGCCAGGCTCGCGCCCAGGCTCGCCGTTCCCGCCATCAGGCCCAGACCCAGGCGCAGGAAGAACCGCCTATCGGCCGGCGGCGTTTCAGCCCAACCGATGAAAAACGGATCATCGCATTCAGGCCTGCCCATGCTGCGCTCCCTGGGCAAGGTCGATCACGGACGGCTCGACGGGCGTCCCCGGCTTCAGAGGCCGGGGGTGGACCAACACGATGCCCAGCGTGACGCGGGTGGCATAGGTCGCTACGCGCTCGGTGAATGGTGCGGGTGAACAGCCGTCTTCAGGTCGGTACTGGTAGCCGTGCCAGGGGCAGGTGATGCACCCGTCGATGACGCGACCTTCGCCCAGGGGTCCGCCCTGATGGCGGCAGACGTTGGATACAGCGGCGACCTTTCCGTCGTAGCGGAAGACGGCGATGCGCTCGGCACCGGCGGGCTCGACGACGATGGCACGGTCGTCGGGAATGTCCAGCGCCGGGCCAACGCGCAACCAGCCCTGCGGGCCCGGCTCGGCCCGAGCCAGATCGCCTGAGGCAAAGCGCGCGGTGTAGATCTGCAGCCCTGCCACGACCAATGCGGCGGCCAGCAAGGCTGCGACATAGAAGGAGTTCGTCTCGCCTTGCAGCGCGCCCAGTGACACGTGCCCCAGAAGCACAGCGTAGGCGGCGTAGACGGACATGTGAATGCCCTTCCACAGGCCCGGCCCCAGATTGGCGTTCCAGAAGTCGTGGCTGGTTGCGGCGAGCAGGAACAACAACAGCAGGGACACCAATCCCAGCGACTCGAACGGAAAGCCCGCCAGCGAGTCGTAACGGGGGTTGGAAACGAGCAGCGAGACGATGGGGCTCAGCACGCCGAAACCGTGGTACCAGACCACCACCAACACGCTGTGAACAAGCGCTACGAGGAAGGTCGTCACGCCCAGATGACGCCGGTTGTAAAGCAATGGCTTGAAGCGAGGCGTCAGCC
>JANMDL010000406.1:0-1835 GCA_031376295.1 Chitinophagales bacterium | reverse complement strand
ACCGTCATCATTGTCGTCGCCACCACTATCATCAGCGTTACCGCCATCACCGCCAAGTAGTACAGCCGCAGATTGATCTGGTACAACGTCACCGGCACTGTTGATCCGTCGTCGAATACCAGATTGGAGGATGCGGATATCCACCAATGTTTCGCGCTGGAGCGTGCGTAGATCATCCAACGTTTCGAGCGGGACGGTACTACTCCAAAAGGCGTCCCGGAATCCCATCCGTTGGTCCAATATCGTCGGGGGGCTGTACCGATGTTGTCCTCCGACGGCCTCGGACGTGGAGAGGGAATACCGTCCCGGCAAATACTCCGTGTAGGTGAAAGTGTAACTGTGGGCAATGGCAAAGAGGACCATTTCGACGACGATACAGTAATCAATCAAGCCATTAGCGACTTGGACCGATGACCAGCTCCCCATCCGATCAATAATGCCGTGTTCCTTGAGGGAAAAGATCAACACGCCTTGCCACCAGGTAAAAAAGACAACGCCTTTGATACACAGGAACTTGCCGAGGGGGTGCCAATCAATCGGTTCCCGTAATTCTTCCGATACGGCGTGGAAAAATAACGCGAGACAATAGAGTGCGTACATGACACTCATGTTTTGGAAAAAGGCCAGGTACCCGTACGCGTTGGTAAAGGAAAATTGACCTTCCCCCAAAACACCGGCCGCTTCACAAACAATCGTCACGACGGTCGCCACGGTTTTAAAGACCACGTATTGGAGTACCCCGTGTTTGCAATTGAGAAAAAACTCGTGTCCCATATCCCACGGTTGCAATACGAGCTTGAGTGGGAAAAAGTGTCGTCCGTAACTGGCTGGTTTCGTCGCGAGTAATCGGGCGAGGGGTACTTCACCACCCAATAATTCCATTAAATAATAAACAAAGCTGGCAATCACGAAAGCTTCGTAAAAATCCCGAATGGTACTCATATAAACGCGATTCTGGTGAAAGACAATGGACAGATACGATTGTATCGCATAAATAGGGACCATGAACAAGATCCGGACGACATATTTCTGTACTTGCGGCATGTACCTGTATGGGCGCGCCATGTAGTAAGCATGTTGTTGTTGTTGTTGTGTGTGAGTGCAGAGTTAGGGAAACGCAACCAGCGCGAGTGGGGAAATAAATAGTCGTACCAATGGGTCAAGTGTAAATAGACGAGACGGGCGGATAAAATGATAGTCCCAATCACCATGACGGCGGCTGACCGGTACGCGGCCGTATCGACCTTGCGGCTTTTGAGGGCGTGGTACAAGACCGTCGGGACGACAATCATCATGGTCAACAGGGTACAATAGCCCAAATAGTTACCAAAGGGACGGACAAATTGCCACAGCGCATCAATCCGCGCCGCCCGGTGCTGGTGCTGATCACGAAAAAACACGAGTAGTAGTTTTGGGATACAGCCACAACAGCAATGTTTGACCGCGCTATTAGCGTCGTCGTCGTCCTCGACCAGCACGGTTGGATTTTGTCGATCGAGTGCTGGCGATCTCGGCAGTAGACTCTGTCGTTGCACCAATTCCTGGTTATCATTTTCTGCTGTTACATCTTCCAAGGCGGTGTGTTCCAGATCTGGACGAGGAAAGAGATATCGTGGTGACAACATATTGGCGCGTAGAAATGCCAGACGGGGTGGACCACGACGACTGCGGGGGGTGGACGCCACCGGGGGTGGTGCTGCGGCGCCGGCGGCGGCGACGGCGCCTCTTCCTCCTCCGAATATTTCCTCCTGCTGATTGGTTGGCCGTCGTCGTGATGATTCTTCGTCGTGGTCGTTATCGTCGTTGTCGTCGCAGTGCTGCTGCTGTTGACGAAT
>JANMDL010000171.1:0-1860 GCA_031376295.1 Chitinophagales bacterium | reverse complement strand
ATTGCAGTAATCATACTGGCAGCCTGGGGTAGTATTGCTGCGGCCCTTAATGCACTGGCTGGCTGTACCATGGTTGATTTTCACAAAAAATTTATACAAAAAGACAATACGGGGGCAAGGGAGTACAAAATATCACAGCTATATACGCTTGGCTGGGGGCTTTTTTGTATTGTAATAGCCATGTTTGCACACAATATTGGCAACAGCCTGATAGAAGCTGTAAATATAGTAGGCTCATGGTTTTATGGAGTGATACTGGGTGTGTTCCTAGTAGCTTTCTGGTTTAAATGGTTGAAGGGAACTGCTGTTTTTTGGGCGGCAGTACTGTCGCAGATTATTATCATTTATCTTTCTGCCCAAAATATTGTATCTTTTTTATGGTTAATTCCGGCTGGCGTGCTGATGGTGATTTTATTTGCCAGCCTTTTTCAATTGCTGGACAGGAAAAAGCAGTTGTAAAATTCAAATTGCCTCAAACCTGTATTAACCCTGATTTTACTGCATATAAAACAGAACCGGTTCTGCTTTTTACATTCAGCTTCTTATACACTGCATCCCTGTAATTATCTAAAGTATGGTAGCTGATGTGCATGAGGCTGCATATCTCATTATACGTAAGTTCTGTACAAAGCAACTCCAGAAACTTCTTTTCCTGCGGATTTAATGCCTGTATTCTTGTGTCGAAAATTGCGGGTTGATGTGCAGACGTTCTGTTAATCAGTGATGTCATATACCCCTGCAGCTTGGACGTAAAATAATAACCGTGTTTTTTTAATGTTTTAAAAGCCAGTAATATCTCCTCCAGGTCGCTTTCTTTTAAAATAAACCCGTTAACGCCCAGTTTAACCATTTGCAGTAATGTTTCCTGCGAATCGCTTACGGACATAATGAGTATTTTCACATCAGGGTAATGTTGTTTCAGCCACAGCGTGGTTTCGTAACCATCCATTTCAGGCATGGCTATGTCCAGCAGAATAATATCCGGAATTTCGTGTTCCTGCATCTTTTGCTGCAGTTCCCTGCCATTTCCGGCATCATATATAACCGAATAGATTCCGGTATTTGTAATAAGTGTAGTAAGCGCCTGCCTGATCATGGAGTGATCATCTACCACAGCTATTTTAGTAATGAGGGTGCCCATGATGTTTATTATGTTATGTTGTTTCCTTCACTTTACCGGTAACGCATAAGAGCCGGTTTAGTAAATTATGTGTTTGTTATGCTAAAACTCAAATATAATACAATTACCAAATATTACTTAACACACCATTTGCTTCAACTGGATATTATCGGGTCATAATGTGTTTAATTTTTTTTCCCCTGCCTGTAAGTACGTTTATTCCGAAAATCTGTATTATTTTATTTCTCATCACACCGTTTGTAAAGTATAGCCGGGTTGTATATATTATTGAGCAATGTAAAGATTATTTATATAAAAGACCTGTTTGGTATTATGTCAATTTTACTGCCAGATTTGCTCAGTGTTTATAAAAAGTAATTTTTTTTACTGGGTTAGCTGAAGTATTTGTACAGATTTGGCTATTAATTACAAAAAAATGTAAAGTATACAGTTGCCCGTATTTTTTATACTAACTGCTAAAGTGGGGTATAATTCAACTAAAAAGGGGGGAAAATGAAAATATGGTATGTATGTATTAAGAGTTTTCTTTAAAAAAAATCACCTATGCCTGATAAAATATTAAAAAACTCAAAGTTGTTTATTGCAGACAGGCTAATAATTAAACAGTTTTTTTGCAAGCGGTAATAAACCGCTTTTAAGCAGGGGGAAACATATTTATAATAGGGTGATATAAAATTGGCAAGGGCATGGTGTACACTTAATTTGCGCTGGATAAGTAT
>JANMDL010000155.1:0-3214 GCA_031376295.1 Chitinophagales bacterium | reverse complement strand
CGCTGACGGCGGTGCTACCTGGCAGGACGTAAGGTTTCCGGCCAATCCCTCGCTGCCTGCTGTTGGCCGTTTTATTAATCCTTCTGATTATGATGATCTTAACAAAATAATGTACTGTGGTGGCGCCCCTGATACTTATTTACGCTGGGATAATGCACATAATACCTCAAGCTTTTCAGTTGTACCTATGAGCATGGGTACAGGTGACGTAAGTGCGGTAAAAGTATCACCTTATACCAATCATACCATTTTTTTTGGCGGCGGCGATAATGGTATCTCACCTTCACTTATAAAAGTAACCAGTGCAAATCTCTCACCCTCCTTCAGTGTTATAGGTGGCGGATTGCCAACAACAGCAGGAAGTAACATATCCTGTATTGAAATGGGCAGAGATGAGGATCACCTCATCGTTTCATTCTCTAATTATGGCATAGGGCATATTTGGGCAACGGCAGATGGCGGTGCCAACTGGCAAAACTGTGATGGTAACCTGCCTGATATGCCGGTGCGTTGGTGTATCTTTTACCCCGGCAGTAATGAAAAGGCAATTATCGCCACAGAAGCAGGGGTGTGGCAAACGGATAAATTGCAAGGTGCCGCCACAGTGTGGAACCCTGAAACAGGTTTCCCTAATGTGCGTACCAATATGCTGCAATACAGGCGCAACGACAGGCAGCTTTCGGCAGCTACACACGGCAGGGGAATATTTACCACCTCCCTGACACCCGACTCTGTTATTGGGTTTAAAGTATCTTCTGTTACAAATACAAAAGCGACCCTTAGCTGGGACAGTGCAGGTGATGCATTGAGTTACGATGTGGATTATAAATTAAATACAGCTTCCACATGGATTAATGCAGGAACTGCTATTACAGATACATTTGTAAACATTACCGGTCTTATAGAAAATACACTTTACGACTGGCGTGTAAAGGCAAACTGGGGGCCAGGTACAAGTAGTAATTATGCAGATTCACAGTTCACTACTATTCAGTTTGCCATAACGGCTCCTAACTCCGCCGTTAGTTTTCAGGGAGGAAACACCATCGCTGTAAACTGGAATGGTAATACATCGGCACTGTCGCCAACCCTCAAAATATTGCTCTCTGTAAACGGTGGAGCAACTTACCCTACTGTGCTTAAAGCCAGTGTGCCTAATAACAATAGTGCACAGGTGATATTGCCAAATACACCTACTACACAAGCAAGAATAAAAATTGAATCTATTGATACGATTTACTTCTTTGATACTTCCGAGGTTAACTTCACCATTACCCCCAAGCCCGTTGATTGCAAAAAATTAGACGTACAAATATTTAAACGGGATACGTCCTTTACCTGCGTAACCAGTGATGAAGACGGTAATGTATATGCAGGAACACAAACCAAGGGCTTGCATAAATACAATAATGTTGAATGGAAAAATTACAACTCCGGCCTCAACGGGCTTTTATCGTGGAAGCGGACATGGATACGGCAGATGAGTGTAGTAAATAACCAGTTATGGGTAGCACATTCCGGTTATATTCTCAACCTTCCCGGTGATGTTGATTACTACAAATATGGTGGAGTGGAACGGATTAACATACTGAATGGCCCGGGAAGCCGGCAAAATTTCAGGGGGCAGCGGGTTATTAATGTGGATTTAACAATAGGCGGCCCCAATACCCGTAATACCATGGGGGTATTTGCTGATACCAGTGGCCGTATATGGAGTATCAGTGATTATGCCGACTCTTTGGCATATCCCGAGCTGTTTAACTATAATGCCCGTTACTGGTACAAAACCGGTGGCGTGGGTATGATGACACCTGGTCAGGGTAATTTTACAAGAAACGAACAAGGCTATCCTACACCCTTCTCCATTGGTGTAGGTACTGGTACGGCGGGCACTGAAGGATTAAGTATTGGTAAACGCAAAGGCGGCAACGCCATCACCCCCGATAGCAATGAAGTACTGGTAAGCTGCAACGCATTCAGAGCCAGTACCAGTGATACATTGTTTACGGCAGGTATTATGCGGTACAACAGAAGTACAGGAGCTTATATTGGTAAGTACGATCAGAACAATACACCCATACCATTTGGGCTTGCCAATACCACTACGGCAATTACAGCCATGTACACCGATGCCAAAGGCAGGGTATGGATTGCATTGCCCGGCACAAGGCTTGCGGTAAAAGACAGCAGCGGCTGGCGGTATCTTGGTGCGCCAACAGTGCTGGGTGGTGGCGCTTCTATACAACCTAATTCAATCAGTGGCGATAGAAGGGGCATTATATATTTTGGTACCGATAAAGGGGTTCTTGTTTTCGATAACAGTAAAGCAACTGATTCAACAGCAGGTTCTTACACAGCCGATTCTTCTTACTGCCTGTATACCACCGCTAATGGATTGCCCTCAAATTATATCCGGGGAACACACGTAGATAAAAATGGCAATATCTGGCTGGCTACGGGTTTGGGTGTTTGTAAAATACAGCGGGGCGATTTGATGATGTACAATCTTTCGCCGGTGGCAGGAGGCAATTACGTTACCAATAATGATAGCAAAAGAACCTCAGTAGCAGCATTTGATCCTGAAACAAATAATGTTGATACAATCAGGGTAGCAGCAGATGGTTCCAAAGCCACCCTGTTTAAATGGATTGGCAAGGATCCCAATAAAATGAAAGTTGTGCTGAAAGAGGGCAATACACCTGATGACTTTGGCAGCCTTGCAGTGTTGTACAGGGGTATAGACAGCCTGATTGTACAATACAAACATCCTGAATTTTTAAGCGAGCCTTACCTTACTGCAGGAAGAAGGGAACTTACTTTTCAGTTGTTTGATACCACTGTAACTCCGGCAAAACTGGCCATCGAAGTAAAAATGCAAATTGTACCTCCGCCGGTATTATGCCTGCATGGTATTTGGTCTTCCGGCGAAGCACACAACCTGATTAAGCAATACCTGGTGGACAGTGCCAATTATAAAAAATTCATGATCAGCAATCCTGATTATCCCAATGATATTTATTTTGCCAGCAATAAATTTGTTGCCCGTGATGAGATAAGTAAATTGTTGCTGCAGTGTGCCGATAACAATATGTCTGCCGGTAAAGTAGATGTGGTTGGGCATAGTATGGGTGGTATTTTATCCAGGATATTTTTGCAAAGTACTGAGTACGATAATACCTATCACAAGTTAATTACAATGAATACGCCACACTCC
>JANMDL010000148.1:0-4935 GCA_031376295.1 Chitinophagales bacterium | reverse complement strand
CCATACTTGTTAAAACCCGTAACCCAAAGCGTATTATCAGTTTTTATTATCATGGAATGATAGCGGCCGGCACTTAGGTTTTGTACATCGTCCATAATTTTCACAGGTATATTTCTACTAATGCCTCCTCCGTATTGCCCAAAGCCATTATCGCCGGTTGCCCAAAGTGTTTTGTCGGCTTTCAGGAACAGTGTAAAATTTCCGCCCGAAAATTTCAGCACTTCTGTGTCGGTGCCGGGTACTGGTAGTGGAGTAAAGTCCTGGTCTTTTTTACAGGCAGTAATGCTTATTATACCCAGGCAGGCTGCCAGAATTGTTTTTTTCATTTTACTATTTTTTTAATGCTGAAAATAATTTCAGTACACAATTTTAATTATGCCTGCAAATTATTGCTGCTGCCAATAGAGTATGATAGCTGGTTATTAGATGGCGGGGTACAATTACTGGATGGCGGCAAAGTGAAGACCGGGAATAAAATCAACTTTCCTTTTCAATACGGAAGAATATATATTTCCTGGTTTTTCATATCTTACAGCACAAAAAATACAATGAAGAATTTATTTGATACAGACACTTACAACGAAATTGTGGCAAGGCTGAATGCCCTTAGCCCTCAGGCTGAACGTAAATGGGGTAAAATGAATGCGGCGCAGATGCTGGCACATTGCAGTGAACCATTTAACATTTCAATGAGTGAAAAGAAAATACCCCGGCCGTTTGTAAGTTACCTTTTTGGCTGGGTTGCCAGAAGAATGGTGTTGGCTGAAAAACCTTATAAACCCGGTTTGCCCACCGCCAGGGAGCTCATCATTAAAGACGAAAGAAATTTTGAAACTGAGAAGAAAAAACTCAGCAGCCTGATGGAAGCATTTTACAGCAAACCGGAGAAAGTAGGGCAGCACCCGCATCCGTTCTTTGGCAAATTTACCAAAGCCGAATGGGGTAAGAGCATGTACAAGCATATGGATCATCACCTGGGGCAATTTGGGGCATAATCAATTACCCTTACCAGCGCAGCAGTGCACTGGCCCAGGTAAAGCCACTGCCAAATGCAGCCAGGCACACAAGGTCGCCTTCCTTTATTTTTCCCTGCTCCCATGCTTCGCAAAGGGCAATGGGTACTGATGCTGCGGTGGTATTGCCGTATTTTTGAATATTGTTGTACACCTGGTCATCTGTAAGGCCAAGCTTCTGCTGTACAAACTGTGCAATGCGCAGGTTGGCCTGGTGCGGTATCAGCATATTTATATCTGTAGTCTGCAGGCCGTTGGCATCCAGCGCCTCTTTTATCACTTCAGGAAATTTTACCACTGCTTTTTTAAATACAGCCGGGCCATCCATATTGGGAAAATTTTGTGCTGTGTCAATCATATCGTGGCTCATAAACATATCACCCATTTTGCCATCATTAAAATTGGCAACAGGCGCTTCCACCCAGTAATTGGCATGGGTGCCGGGGTTGTACATCGCTAATATTTCGGCACTGTCACCATCGCTGTGCAGGTGAGTACTTAATATGCCCTGCCCTTCCTTATCGGTGGGCTGCAGCACCACAGCACCAGCGCCATCGCCAAATATTACCGATATATTGCGGCCACGGGTAGTAAAGTCCAGTCCAAAAGAATGTTTTTCGCTGCCGATAACCAGTATATTTTTATACATGCCGGTTTTTATAAACTGATCGGCAACAGATAGTGCATACACAAAGCCGCTGCATTGGTTGCGTACATCCAGGGCGCCTATTTCCTTCATCTTCATGGCACGTTGCACCAATACGCCGCAGCCGGGGAAATAATAATCGGGGCTTAGTGTGGCAAAAACGATAAAGTCAATATCCTGTGCGGTAATACCCGCCCGTTCAATGGCTATTTTGGCCGCTTCTACTGCCATTGTAGTAGTGGTTTCTTTAGTACGGTGCGCATAGCGGCGCTCCTTTATGCCGGTTCTTTCCTGTATCCATTCATCACTGGTATCCATAAACTGCAGCATATCGTTGTTGGTAAACACATTTTGTGGCACATAATATCCAATACCTGCAATTTTACTAAGGGGCATAATCAATCGTTTTTATAAAAAGCAAATTACACAATTGTACCCGATTTGTAACTGTTTCAAATGCAACTATTTTTAAGGGTATCAAAAGGAGTTTTAAAAAGGCCATAATAAATGCAGGGAATGTAATAACTGACTGATGGAAAGGACGTCTGAAAATTCTCAGGAAAGCACAGAGATTTCAGGGAAGAAAAATTAACCAATATCCCCGGGACGTCAATACCAGCACCGGGCATTTAAATAATACAGCAGAAAAGCTAATGCTTAGAAAATCCCAAAGTCATATTTTATTAAACATCACACTTCTGCACAATATTTTAAATTCAGTCCAAAATAGAATTGTAATTTAAAAGGGCTGTTAAAGAAATGGTTGATATAAAATAACTCAATTTGTACATCAGACCAGGTGACTCAGGAAAATAGAATGATGAACCGGCTTTAATTTTGTAATTATTGAAAAATATTTATCTGCAAAAAATGAATTTACTTTGCGTGATGGATTATTGCTAAATGTTTTTTTCAACTCAGGCAAATCGGCTTATTGATGAGGAGGCTTTTGATCTGGATAAAAGTGATGTAATAGCTGAATACATTCGATTGCCGTACCAGTAAGTTAATAATATTTATTTACAAAGAGCGCAAAAATGAGATTACTGATATTCAGTACATTACTTTTCAATACAGGCACTATAAATGCACAAACAGACAGTACAAAGCCGGTGACATACAGCGGGTATGCTGAATTTTATTACAGTTATGATTTTTCCAATCCGGGCAATCACGAAAAGCCTGCTTTTTTGTATAACCACAAAAGGCATAATGAGGTTAATTTGAACCTGGCGTATGCTAAAGCAAGTTATAATAAAAATAATATAAGGGGCAATATTGCATTGATGGTTGGTAATTATGCACAATATAATATGAGTGCCGAACCTGCCTGGGCTCAATTTGTTTACGAAGCCAATTTAGGTGTAAAATTTTCAAAAAAACATAATATATGGCTGGATGCGGGTATAATGCCCTCCCACATTGGTTTTGAAAGCGCCACAGGTGCGGACTGCTGGACATTGAGCAGAAGTATTGCTGCAGAAAACTCACCCTACTATGAAGCAGGTGTAAAGCTCTCCTGCATAAGTAAAAATGAAAAATGGACTACTGCATTTTTAGTGTTGAACGGTTGGCAACGCATACGTAAACCAGACTACATACAAAAACCTTCATTTGGAATGCAGGTAAATTACAAACCCAATAACAAACTTACTTTAAATTACAGCAATTTTATTGGTACCGACAAACCTGACAGCATAAATGCAATCAGACTTTTTCATAACCTGTACGCTATTTTTGAACCCACTTCAAAAATAGGTTTAACAGCAGGGTTTGATGCTGGCACCGATAAATACAACGCAAAAAATTATGGACTGTGGTATTCGCCGGTTTTAATCATCAGGTATGCTGTAAACAATAATAGCAGGATTGCTGCACGGCTTGAATATTACAACGACCCTGACCAGGTAATCGTTTCAACCGGTACCAAAAGCGGTTTTAAAACTTTTGGCGCTTCTTTAAATTACGACTTTACAGTAACTAAGCTGGTATTGTGGAGAAGTGAAATAAAAAACTATCAATCAGCAGATGAAATTTTTAACAACAAAAAGAATAATTTTTCATTTACAACAGCAATAACAATAAAATTATAAGCATGCCATGGCAGCCGGTACAACCATTTTTTTAATATAAAACCGGTATTATAAAACCATTGGGATTGCTTTGAGGTTTGTGTAACAGGCTCAATTTACCCGTACAAGGTTTTTCAGGCAAAATTCTTCATCATACGAGGGGCGGACACGGGTTTTATAATGAACTTCAAGGGCAGTCCGCAGCACTGAATTACTTTTTACCAGTTTTGCAGTAAATGATTCAGTGAGAGGCAGCAACGACAACTTACCGTTCTCTTTTTTTACTTCTCCAATATAATTTCTGCTGTTGATAAGCAGGTTAAGGAATGTCTTGTTTTCCACTACAGATAAAAATGCGTCTCCTTTGATACTGTCGGCAGTAAAAGCAATATAGGGCCGCAATTCGTCAATGTAGCCTGTAATGGCAATATTGTAAACCGTTTCTGTCTTTTTTGTAAAGATGATTTTTACCGGATCTTCTTTTTCACTGTGGCTTTTTTTAATAAATGCTGCCCATTTACCCAGCAGGCTTTCATCAATAGGTTGCAGCGGTTCGTCATCCAGCTTATAGGCCGAACTGTAAGGGCATGCACTGAGTACTATTGCCAATGCAAAAAACAAAAGCAGATGCAGTATTTGTTTCACTGCAATAAATATACTATCAAAATAGCGGTGAAAGAAACAAAAAATAGAAAAAGGTTTATTAACTTACTGCGCAAAATACTTTTCAGATGAAAAATAGGATATTGCTTAGTCATGGCCTTACTGTATTTACAATGATTGTGCTGCTGGTTTCCTGCAGCAAAAAAGACAATCCTGCGCCTGCACCCACCCCGGTTCCAACGCCTGTTGTTATTGGCCCGCCGCCCGATTTTGGCTTTAAAGTGGTAGGATATTTTCCCTATTACCGCAACCCGGCTTCTATCCCTGATGTTAAGTTCCGCATGACCAATGTGGTGAACTATGCTTTTTTTACGGTAACTCCTTCAGCCACACTTACGCTCAACAGCCCATCTACCTTTACTGCTGTTGTTGCCAAAGCAAAGGCCAACGGGGCAAAAGTTTTTATGAGCATAAACGGGGCCACTGCCGATTTTGACGCTGCCACTAACACCGCTTCAGGCAGAAATATACTTATCAAAAATATCATGACGAATGTACGGCAATATGTACTGGATGGTGTGGATATGGATTGGGAATTTCC
>JANMDL010000146.1:0-9042 GCA_031376295.1 Chitinophagales bacterium | reverse complement strand
TCAATATAAAGGATTATTAGAGCAGGATACGGATGTAAAACTGTACAGTATGGACGGAAAGCTGCTACAGCAAACCTCCATCAATAAAGGGCAAACAATTGCCTATTTTAACATTGAAACTTTATATGCAGGCACTTATATTGTAAAAGTACAAAACAGTATTTCCAGTGAAAGCCATAAAGTGATTGTACAGAAATAATGATATCAGCATAACTGTATTGCGTTGCTTTTTTTAAGTGAACATTTAATACAATGATGCTGGTTTTATTAAAGTGTTCGCTCAATTATATATAAAAGTAATAATAGTAATGAAAAAGAATCTACTGAATATTATACTGTTTATTATTTCAATAAACTGCACAAATGCTCAAATTACCCTGGGACTTTTACAGCATGACGCAGGCACTTTAGATGATGGTTATGTATTATTTGCACCTAACAATAGTAATACCACTTATTTAATTGATAAATGTGGCAAACAGGTAAAAACATGGCCAGGCACATACAGACCCGGGCAATCCTGTTATATTTTACCTGATGGAACTTTATTAAGACCGGGAAATGCAAATAATGCCACGTTTAATGCTGGTGGAAGAGGTGGCATCATTCAAAAAATTGACTGGAATGGAAATGTAACATGGAGTTATACCGTTTCTGATGCTACAAAATGCCAGCATCATGATATAAAAGCATTACCCAATGGAAATGTATTGGTTATTGCCTGGGAATCTAAAACCAATACAGAAGCGATTGCGCAGGGAAGAAACCCCTCTTTAACAACAGCTACTGTGTGGAGCGAACAGATTTTAGAGATTCAACCAGTAGGAGCAACCGGGGGAAATGTAGTTTGGGAATGGCATTTGTGGGATCATCTTGTACAGGATTATGATAATACAAAACCTAATTATGGTACCGTATCAACCAGCCCGCAATTGATAAATCTTAATTTCAACGCCAGTGCTAATGCAACTAATAATTTTGGGCAGGATTGGATCCATTTAAATTCAGTTGATTATAATGCAGCATTGGATCAGATATTGCTCAGCAGTCATTCTTTTGATGAAGTTTGGATAATAGACCATAGTACAACCACCGCCCAGGCTGCCACTCATACAGGAGGTAATTCAGGAAAAGGTGGAGATTTGTTATACCGTTGGGGAAATCCACAGGCTTATAGTAATGGCACTGTTACTAATCAAAAGTTATTTGGGCAGCACAATGCCTATTGGATAGAGGCAGGGTTTCCGTACCAAAAGCAAATTATGATTTTTAATAACGGTAATGGAAGAACAGGCGGGAATTATTCGACCGTAGAAATCATTAATCCGCCGGTAAATGGATACAACTACACTCCAACACTTCCCTATTTGCCAACTACCACTTCCTGGATGTATAATTCCGGAAACCCCAATAACGTATATGCACAAAACATTTCTGGTTCACAACAGCTTTCAAATGGCAATATGCTATTTTGCAATGGCCCGGTTGGCACGTTTACTGAAGTAAATGCTTCCGGAACTACGCTTTGGAAATATGTTAATCCCGTTGCTACTTCGGGAGTTTTGACCCAGGGAACAACCCCAGCTCAGAACTTGGTTTTCAGGTGTAATTTTTACGCCAGCAATTATAGCGGCTTTACTGGTAAAACATTAACGCCTGGCAGTACCCTAGAAAATACCAATACCAATTCAAATGCCTGTACCGTTGTAATACCGGTGAAATTATCAGGCTTTGAAGGCAAAACAGACCGGCAAAACGCAGCATTATATTGGCAAACGGAAACCGAAATCAACAGCAGCCATTTTATTGTAGAACGCAGTACTGACGGGTTAAATTTTACAAATGCAGGAAGGGTTACAGCAGCAGGGAATACAGCACAAATCTCCCGTTACAGTTATACAGATAACGGTATTCCTACCGGCAGGTTATACTACCGGCTTAAACAGGTTGATATGGATGGCAGGTTTGAGTATTCCAGCATCATCATTCTTCAAAACAGCAAAAATGGATTTGAGTTTACCGTTTTGCCCAATCCTGCAACCGGCAGTGAAATAACCATTCGATACAACAGGCAATCAGCGTATGATACAGAAATTGGGCTTTACAGTACAGATGGCAGATTAGTAAAACAGACAATAATAAAAAAAGGGCAAGCAACAGCGTTTTTTAATATTGAAGCACTGTTAACGGGTACTTATATTGTACAAATACAGAACAATGCAGTAAGGGAAAGCCATAAAGTATTTGTACATAAATAATTTACAGGTTATCATTGGTTGTACTTGTAAGGCTTTACTTTTTTTAGGTATAGCCATTACTACCAAAGCGTTAGAGATGGATATTTTAATGGTAAAAACAATGCAAGGTTTAGTATAATATCTTACTTAAACCAACAGCAGGCACTTTAGTCCTGGTTTAAATATTTTGAATATGAATAATTTATTTATTTTTTTGGCAGCTATTATGCTTATTACTAATGGTTGCAACAGCCCTAAAAAAGCCGGCATTAAGGAAACAACGTCCAATACCGACCTGTTAAAACCTGGAGCCAAAAGCGAAAGTGATTATTTGGGCGCCTATACGATTAATGATAACGTATATGGAACAAAAACTGAAGTTACCATCAATGGAAACAAACGGTTGATGATTACCAACGGCCTACCCAACCATAAAACAGGCACTTTTCCAAATGTTGGCAATCCCAATACCATATCAGCACAAAATGCTGCATATTCATTTCCCTTAACGCCGGTATATACTGGTAAAGCCAAATGGGCTAGAGAACCTGGCGTTGCATTGAATGGGGTTAAATTTGAACCGGAAACAGCCGAAGCCTTTGTATGTGAAACGGGTGAGCTGTACAGGATAGAGGCGTTTCAAACACTGGTAAACCTTGGCTTAGATGCTAACCATGCCCATGTACAGCCTACTGGTGCTTATCATTACCATGGTGTACCAACTGGCCTTGTTGATGTGCTGTACAAGGGAGAAGATCTAATGCTGGTAGGCTTTGCGCATGATGGATTTCCTGTTTATTATTCAAAAAGTGGCAAGTATAAACCAAGTTTTAAATTGGCAACTAAATCCAGAACAGGCGATGTATGTTCCTACTCAACTCCTAAAACAAAAATGAATAAGGAGTTGAAAAATACCAACCCTGACGGAACTTTTGTTTCTGATTGGGAATATGTAAAAGGGCTTGGGGATTTGGATGAGTGCAATGGTATATCAGTAAGCGGAAAGTATATGTACTTTGTTACAGATACCTATCCTTATGCCGGTCGCTGTTTAATGGGAGAATTTACCGAAGAAAGACCTAAAGGCCTTCCTCCTGGTGATGGGCAAAGACCCCCACCTCCGGGCGGCGGACAAAAGCCTCCCGGCGAACATCCTCACAATCATTAATGGCAAATTGGGAAATGCCAAAATAAATAATTGCACAACTGCAAATAATGCGGCTCTGATACCTATCGCTGGTGTGCAGCACTCCTGGCAGAAAAACTATTTTACCAGCTGCAACGCCAACAAAAAACTGATTTTTTTTGAGGATTGGGTAAGGGCTGTGCATATTTTCAGGAACAACAGCATCACCCATTCGGGGATTGCTGACATCAATAAATATACTGAAAGTCTCAAGAATATTGAAAGGTAAAAAACGAACAGTGGTATAAGTTGCTGAAAATGCAGCAGTATAATCACCGGAAAGCCCACTTATGAAAAAACCCGGCATAGGCCGGGTTGCATTCAGAATTTGTCGGGATGGATGGACAAATTTCGAACAATTTTATAGTGGAATTGGAAAGATTAAGTACCTTCTGTAAGCAAATTCTGTCTTAAAAACTCTAAAAATTTAGTTTATATTTTTACTACTTGATAAAGCTGGGCAAGAATCCATTTTAGCCTCATGTGAGTAGCCTTCGCCAAAATTGGCATTTCGTAAATGCTTATATTGACATGAGTCAACAAGCATATACATGCTTTGGTCTGCTGCATATTGACTCAAATTACCTCCTTCAAAATCCCGTAAATCTTTTTCCCTAATCCAAACCCCAGTAATCTTTTCTATATGATTTTCAATTATCCAATGAGTAGGAAATTTTTTTAAAAAAATCAATTTCACATATCTATCTGGGTTTTTTACATGGTCATAATAAATGGAACAATTTTTTAATGCTTTGTCAAGAAACAACTTGATACTATCAAAGGGTATTCCTCGCTTAACACTAAGACTGCGCCAATCTGAATAATATCCGGGCTTGCTTCTGAACAAATACAGTTCTTCATCCGTAATCTTAATTTCCTGCTTATGACCCTCCCATTTCTTTTCCAGAACTTTATCGTAAACCGTATATGATTTTTTCTTTTCAAAAACGCCCATCACTCCCAAAAACCATACACAGAATACTACTGATAATACAATGATTGTTATATTAAAAGCAGGGCTAGATTTTCCAGAATAACCCATCTTGTTTTCATAAATTCTTTGAACTTCTGACGATTGCAGAGGGTCAAGTCCGTATTTGGTCGGATATATGCCTTGTTCAGCCATCCTTTTAGCATTGTAGTAATTATTTTTATTCCAATAATCACTCATAAGTATTATTTAAGGTTTACAAAAAGTTTGATCAGCGCAATAAAGGTACCTATTTATAGATAATTATCATAGTGTGATTATTCTGGTATAGATTAGATGACTTTTAGTTAACGAATAAGAGTCATGTATTTCTCAATTAAGCAAAAATAAAAAAACCGGCCAAGTTAGAACTTGACCGGTTTTGTCGGGATGGGTGGACAGATTTCGAACAATTTCATGTCCGAATTGGAGAAATTAGCCGACTTCGGAACTTCCTTTAATGGGAAGTGATTTAAATAAAGTATATGACATGAATTTGGAATCTTGCGTTTTACTTCAGTTTAATTGGCCATCAAGCTAACCTTAGTGCCTTTTCCAGGTTCAGATTGAATCGCAATAGAATAGCCGATTTGTTTGCTGCGGTACTGTAGATTCTTGATACCATTACCTGCTTTATAGTTATCCAAGTCAAAACCCTTTCCATTATCCTGAATTTGGATATGCAGCCTCTTGTTGTGCAAGTCAATAGTAATTTCCAGTAATTTGGCTCCGGCGTACTTGATGGTGTTATTGATTGACTCTTTGCAAATGAGCAGCAGGTTACGCTTTTCATTTTTTTGCAGGCGGTATTCCCTTGCTTCTTGGCTACACTGCAACTTTACCTCCAAACCAATCGCATTTGCCAAGGGCATCACAAATTGCTGCAAGCGGGTAAGCAATTGTTCGCCGGTATCCAATTGGTCGTCCAGTACCCAAATCATATCCCGCAAGCTTACGGATGCCTGTGCCAGGCTTTCTTTTGCCTGTTCCAAATACTGTCCTTTGTTTTTATCACCGATTGCCAGATGGGTAAATACTTTTACGCTGTTAAGGGTACTGCCAATATCATCATGCAGGTCACTGGCAATATCCTTACGTATCTGGTGTTGCTTGCGTATCTGGCTGATGCGGTATCGGTAAAGTCCATATAATAATGACAATACTAACAAACATACCCCTATTTTAAAAGCAAGGGTTTGGTACCACTTAGGTTCAAAATGGAGGATAATGGCTTTAGGTGTGCCCCAGGTTCCATCTTCATTGGCCGCCCTTATCTCTATATGGTAAGTGCCTGGCTCAAGCGTTAATTCAATAAAGCGCCGTCCTTCCAAATCGGCCCAGTCGTTCCCTTTTTCACGATTGCGGACCTGGAACCTGATTTTATCGGGGTAAACAGCACCCAAAGCTGTAAAATACAAATTGGCCCTTTCATAACCTGCCGGAATGGTATAGCGGTTTGCATTCAGATCAAAGACATTGATTACTTTCCCGTTCTGTATTACTTCAAAATCAGTAAAAAACAGCTTGAGTTGTCTTGCATCAAAGCTCAATTTTTCGGGCTCTATCCGCACCACTCCCCGTTCACCGCCAAAAAATATTGTAGTACCGGCTTGCACACCACTGGTCTCCTCAAAATTGTCCGACATAAGCCCATCCAACTGAAAATAATTGAATATTTTTCCTGTGTTTATTTGCAGCACAGCAATACCATTATTACTTGATGCAAAAACCAGCGAATCCTTAAAGGCAAATATCTTGTAAAGACCGGTACTTTTTAATCCTTCAGGCAGACTGTAAATTTTCTCAATGGCATAGTCCTTTTTAAGCTTCACTATACCCATACCATATACGGCCAACCAGAAATAATCACGGGTTTCACATATATCCATAGTAATTCGCAATTGCTCAGCGGATGCCGGGTCATGAAGTGAGAGATGCTGGATGGTTTGTTGTTCATGGTCGTAAATGGACACAACATCGTCACCAACAATCCATATCTTATTCTTACTATCAAGAAAAAGCCGGTTGATCACCAGCGACCTTACTGCAATTGGGCTTGACGCAAGGTTTATTTGGCGGATACTAGCCAAACGCTTATTCCAGATTAAAACACCCAGTTTGGGTTTTTCCGTCGCAATAAAAAAAAGCGAATCATGGTAAGCAAGAGCACTGATAAGGTTTACATTCTCTAAAATATGCAGTTCCGGGTACTTTTTGGAAAGCTGGATAAATTTGCCTTTCGTGTCTGTTAGCATTGTTCCACTATCTCCTGCGGCCACATACAAACCTTTATCGGGAGAAAAAATATTGTAATAAAAATCAGGATGGTTGAACTTATTAATGACTCCAGTATTTGTGTTGACTTTAAAAATATCGGTTGTAGCACAAACCAGTAATGTACTGTCATTTTCACTGTATAAGTTGGTACTGTGGGGTATTTTGGTACCCAGGCTATCCTGCGACACTGAAAAGGAAGTAAAAGCTGTCATTGTATTTTTAATCCATAGCAGGCCGTATTGCCCCCCCACAATAACTGAATACTCCTGCAGGCATAGTGCATTGGCCACTTCCAGCCAATTCCTGTCATCCATATCCTTGCTTACAGGGTACCTGTTCCATTTGTTCGCTTTAAAAATATAAATGGCCATTGGCGTTACAAAACAGACACTGGAATTCTCCCAATCTCCACATTTAACCGGGCCCGCCAATAGTTCCTCTGGAATATTGCTAATTACCAATGCTGGGTTTATCTGCGCCCTATTTACTTTAGAAATACAGCGTATGCCCTCAGTAGTTGAAAGCCACAGGTATTTCCCCTAATCCATAATGCCTGTGAACCCGAAATTGGCATTACTTAGGTCAACCGATTTGCCGGGGTAGAAATGTATCAGTTTTTTCAGCGAAGTATCTGTAACCAATATCCCCACATCATCTATACATAGCCATAGTTTATTATCACCAGCAACCAGCATCCTGGTTATTTTCCCTTTTTGTAAAGGGGATAGCATACTGGAAACTTCAGCCGTTAAATCATGTTTTCTTGTAATTTTATTGTAGCGGAAAATAATGCCCGTATCTGTGCCGCAGAATACATATTGTCCGCCTGATGCACAAGCTGTTATCCAGGGAGCTTTGGCGCTTTTTGTTTTTAGCGGGATACGATCAGTAACCTGGTTTCTCGACAAGGAAATTACATTTAGTCCAAAATAGGCAGTTGCAGCATACAATTCATCCCGGTCTTTATCAATGGCCAGGTCGTATACATCCGAGCCGAGCAGGTTTTTTCCCGCTTCGGTGGAGCCGGATACAAATGTATGGAACCGGATACCATCAAACCGGTTTAGCCCCTCCTGGGTGGCTATCCACGTAAACCCTGCCGGATCCTGGATAATTTTGCGAACATTGATACCGGAAAGACCGTCTTTTATCTCAATTTTATACCCACTTCTAAAATCGCTCTTTTGACCCTTGCTAGCTAAAGGGATTAACAATAAAAAGATACAGCAAAGTAGAACTGCTGATTGTATTCTATTAATTACTTTGTTTATGGCCGATTCATTCATACTGGTTTTATCACCTGTCATTTAAATATGGTTCAAAAGATACTATATATTGCTTAAATTGGTGTTGCAAAAGGGAAGATATTTGATGAAAGGTTGATTTTTTTGAAGAAGATAAAAATACCGTGTTTTCACCCTTTTTTCATTAACTAACTAATGATAATTTCATCGCTGAAGTATTCCTCTACAGAAATGCGTTTATTTTACTCTAAATTTTAAATTCCATGTGTAACAAAGCCAACAACCCATTGCTTACATTTATAGTTATTGCTGCCGATGATGGTAAGCAGGAAAAAGAGTACATAGAAGTAGAAGATTCTATTATTGCCCAACCATTTAACAACAAAGTACGCTACATTATTTATAAGTATGATACTGCGACCGATAAGGCAGTGAGTAAAGAATTACAGAAAGGTTATTTGAGCAAGAACTATTTTAAAGTTAAGAGTGAACCAGATGCAAGCAACAAAGGATTTTACAAGCCGGAAACCTTAACTAAATTCTTAAAAGAGGTCGACTGCATAAATAAAGGAAAAGATCATCGTTATGTAATAATGACCTGGGGGCACGGCGCAGGATTGGGGTTTTTTGCAAGGATCGATGATTTGCCAAATCAATTTCTGCCAAAAGATTGGGATAAACTTGGAAAGCAATATTATATTGATAAATATAAAGGAGCACTAATTGAAGATTCCGCTGCATATGTGAACTTGAATATAAATAATGACTATACTAGAATAATTGAAGAAGATTTTAGCGTTGAGAGCAATAATGAAAATAGAAATGAGGACTTTCTTAGCGGAGATGCTAAAGATTTTGTCGATTATTTTAAGGAAAATTCCTCAATGGGCATTTCAGCAAAGATGTTATCAGATATAATAAAAAATAGTATTTCAAAAGTTGATTGCCTTATTTGTATCAATTGTTTTGTGCAGTTACTCGAAACGGGTTTTTTCTTGAAAGATGTTGTTAAAGTGTATCCCCTCCACGCACCCCTTCTTGCTAAGCTAACGCCTGTTCATGACCTTTGCTGCTATGGAACAAGAAAAACTAAAAATAGCCGATACGATGCGCCTGCATCTGTCAGCC
>JANMDL010000143.1:0-4533 GCA_031376295.1 Chitinophagales bacterium | reverse complement strand
CTACTCCGTTTACTTGCTGAAAAATGGCTTCCGTACACCAGAAACACCCTGTGCCCAAAGTTGCTGTAGCAGTATTCATATTGCTGTCTCCCTATTTAATTTTAAGCGTAACCAATATACGCAAATATATTTTAATTAGATTGCAGTGTAGCGATTAAAAATTAAAAATTAAAAATTAAGAATGTGCAGCCCGCTGCGTTGCCAGGTAATTTGGCAGTTGTACTGGTGGTGAGTTTACTGCTGGTATCTTTATTTGCCTGTACATCATCCAATAATAAAAAAACAATGGCCAATACCACTTATGCATTCCGGCTCAAACCCGGCCAGGATTTAAAACAGGAGTTAGAGAAAATAGTAGCCGAAAAGCAAATAAAAGCCGGATGGATCAGTACCTGTGTGGGCAGCCTTACCAATTACAATATACGTTTTGCCAACCAGCCCCAGGGCAGCAGCGGCAGCGGGCATTTTGAGATGGTGAGTTTGGTGGGTACATTGTCCGTTAGCGGCTCGCATATACACATCAGCATCAGCGACAGCACAGGCAAAACCATAGGCGGGCACCTGATGGATGGCTGTAAAATATATACAACCGCTGAAATTGTGATACAGGCCAGCGATGCATTTGAATTTAAAAGAGAGAAGGATGGCAGTACGCCGTGGGAAGAGCTGAAAGTAATTGAGAATGATGAATTAAAAATTAAGAATTAAAAATCGGGTCTGTGCTGTTGCAGCGCTCCGCCCATCGCCCAACGGTCATCGGTCAACGCACATCACACATCATCACATCATCTTATTAGCACATTGCACCATGAAGTCTTTATTAAAAAGAGAAAACATACTCCCTTTAGTGCCATTTATGTTTAGCCTGCATATTTATTTTTTCAAGAACGATAACCCGCACTGGGCATTAACATTTCAGGGTATAAGTGATTCATTGGAAAGTGCTGTGGGTTTTTGCTGGATTTGGTGGACTGTATTGGCTGTGCCTTTTGTTTTACATATACAATTGAGTAAAAAGAAGCGTTTAAATGTTGTGAGGTGGCTGCACATTATTCTTTCAGCCATATTTGTAGCTTTTTTCTACTGGTTACATTTTGAGAAAACTGCTGTTGTACCAGGCTGGCATACAGAAATAAAACCTTTTGATATTCAGTTCGGTAGCTTTAAGATGCCTGTGATTAATTTTACGCTGATAGCAGTTGCTTTTACGCAAATATTCTTCAGCCTGCTCTTTTTTTACAAGAACCGGGAAAAATGAAATCTTCGTTTGCTAAAACTTACATGGCAGTGGCACTCATCACTTCGAATATGCCTTAAAGCTTTAAATTTATAACCGCCCACCGCCCATCGCCCAACGCCCATCGCCCATCAATCAGCAAATTATCACATCACCACATCATCTTATTAGCACATTCCACCCTACCTTTGCGGCCAAATTAAATTTCTCAAGAGGAGATAGTTATGATCAGGTTTTTTCCGGAATCGGCATTGGTGCAATTGGAGTTTGAAAAGGTGAAAACCTTACTGGCAGAATATTGCAAAACAGAATATGCTGTACATAAAACTGAAAACCTGCGCATCCATACCAAAAAAGAATTTATAGAACTGCAGTTGCGGCAGGCTCATGAGTACAAGCAACTAATGCAGGGTGGCATCTATTTCCCCAACGATTTTGTGCTCAATCTTTCTAAAGAACTGAAGCTGCTGGGTATAGAAGGTGCCATACTCAGCGGGGATCAGTTTTTGCACATCCGCAAGCTGGCCGAAAACACAGCAGGCATCTTCCGCTGGTTAGATAATGAACGCAGGCTGGCCTGGCCCGCACTGGCAAGGGTGGTGGAAGACAGTTATTACGAAAAAACCATTACGGCACTGATAGAGGAGGTGCTGGATGAATATGGTGTGGTAAAAGACAACGCCAGTGAAGACCTGCAACGCATACGCATGGCGCTGTACCGCAAGCGGAATGAGCTGCGCCGCATGTTTGATAAAATTGTAAGCAAGCTGAACAAGCAGGGCTACCTTACTGATATTGAAGAAAGCTTTATGAATGGCCGCCGGGTGCTGGCTGTATTTGCCGAGCAAAAGCGCATGATAAAAGGCATACTGCATGGTGAAAGCGACAGCCGCCGCACCACTTTTATTGAGCCGGAAGAAACAACCGGGCTGAACAATGAAATATTTTCGCTTGAAAATGATGAGCAGCGGGAAGTAAACCGCATCCTGCGCAGCCTTACCACCAAACTGAGTGCGTATGCACCACTGCTTAAAACCTACCACGATATTGCCGGGGAATACGATTTCATTCATGCCAAGGCAAAATTTGCCATCGCCACGGGCGGCAATTTTCCGCAGATAACCGATAAGGCGCATGTACACTTAGTGCAGGCTTACCACCCGCTGCTGCTGTTGTACAATCAAAAAAGCGGAAAAGCCACCATACCCATTAATCTTACATTAGATGACAAGAACCGTATACTGGTTATCAGTGGCCCCAATGCCGGGGGCAAAACGGTTACGCTTAAAACAGTGGGACTGCTGCAACTGATGCTGCAGGCAGGGCTGCTGGTGCCGGTGCAGCCGCATAGCCAGATGGGTATTTTTAAGCAGATAATGATACATATCGGCGATACACAAAGCCTGGAGTTTGAGTTGAGTACTTACTCCTCTCATCTTAAAAACATGAAGCACTTTATGGAGAGTGCCAATGGTAAAACCTTATTTTTTATTGACGAGCTGGGCAGTGGCAGCGATCCTAATCTTGGTGGTGCTTTTGCCGAAGTGATTATGGAGGAGCTGGCCCACAAGCACAGTTTTGGGATTGTAACCACGCATTACCTCAACCTTAAAGTAATGGCCAATAAAGTGGCGGGCATCATAAATGGTGCCATGCAGTTCGACGAAAAAAACCTGCTGCCCAAGTACCGGCTGATTGTGGGCAAGCCGGGCAGCAGCTATACTTTCTCCATAGCAGAGCGCATAGGGTTGGAAAAAAGACTGATTGAAAAAGCCCGTACCCTGGTGGATGAAGATCATTTCACCTTAGACAAATTACTGAACCGCACCGAACAGGACTTACAAATAATTGATAAGGATAAGGCCGAGCTAAATAAATTATTGAAAGAAAACGAACGGCTGAAAAAAGAAATGCAGCAGGTGATGGACAAAGAGCGCCACAACCAGGAAGTGGAGCGGCTGCAGCACCAGAACAAAATAAGCGAAGAAAAAATAACCTACCTGAAAGATATGGAGCGCCGCCTGAAAGCCATGGTGCTGGAATGGCGCAAGGCTGAGGACAAGGACCAGGTGGTGAAAATGATACAGGCCCTGCTGTTTAAGCAAAAGGAAAAACAGGTGGCCGAAAAGCAGCAGAAAAAACTGAACGAAAAGTTTGAAGAAGTGGGCGGGGAGATAACAATAGGCGTAAAGGCCAAAATGCGGCAAAACCGCCAGGTGGGCATTGTAAAAGAAATAAGGGGCAAAAAAGCCATATTGCAGGTGGGCGTGGTGCCTATTACGGTGGATATCAAAGATTTGACGGTGGTGATAGATAAGCCGGTGGAAAAAGAGGAAGAGTGAGTATTTTCTGGCTGTTAGCAAGCAGAAATGTACAGGCAATAATAAATTGGTAAAATCGTTAATAACGCTTGTTACCAATATCTGTATATGAAACATATAATTTTACCCTTTTTACTCCTTTTTTTCATCCAAAGCGCTACTTCTCAAATTGTAAACATACCCGACAGCAATTTTAAAAATGCCCTGCTTACCTATATTCCTGTTATTGACACCAATAACGATGGGGAGATACAGGAAGCAGAAGCAGCCTTTGTTACTGTTACCAGGCTTATTCTGCGTAATAAAAATATCAGCAACTTAACAGGCATCCGGGCTTTTAAAAGCCTCCGTACACTGGATTTCATGAATAACCGTGTAACTTCAATTGACCTTACCGGGCTGAACAGTCTTACTGACCTGGAGTGCAGCAATAATCTTTTAACAACAATCCAGTCAACCAGCTTCAGCCATCTTGTAAGGATTACTGTAATTGTTAATCCAGTACTTACCAGTATCAACCTGGCTGGCGTGCCGGGGTTACAGAGTGTCAGTTGCGCTGGGGGTAACCCTTTGCTTGCTTCGCTGGATGTGAGTAACAATCCTGAGCTTACTTACCTGGCAGCAGATGGCAGTCCCAGTCTTGCTCAAATTACTGTAAAGGGTTGTACAAAGCTGGAGCGGATCCACTGCGCTAACTGCAAAATTGCTTCGATTAATGTGGATGGCCTTACCAGTCTTAAATGGCTTCACTGTGATGCAAACCCGATCAAAACAATTGATGTGAGCAAAGCCCCCAATCTTACCAGTCTTCAGAGCAGGTATTGCGACAGCCTTGTTTATATCAATGCTAAAAACGGTAACCCTGCTGCACTGGACCTGTGGCCCATGAATTCCTTTAACCTTAAGTATGTATGTGCCGATGAAGAGGATGTGCTGCCTTTATTTAACTTTTTTATCCTTAATGTGAATGTTAAC
>JANMDL010000137.1:0-3936 GCA_031376295.1 Chitinophagales bacterium | reverse complement strand
ACATAGAAGCAAAAGTAAGCGGGCATTATGTAAATTCTATCCTTGCCTGCCAGGAAGCAAAAGATAAGGGATTTGATGAAGCATTGCTGCTGGATATGAATGGTTTTGTAGCCGAAGGACCCGGAGCCAACATTTTTTACGAAAAAGATGGCACTTTGTTTACGCCTGCAAAAGGAAACATACTGCCCGGCATTACCAGGGCCACAGTAATTGAAATATGTGCAGCGCTGAATATACCGGTGGTGGAAAAATTATTTACACCGCAGGAAATGCATGGCGCAGATGCAGCTTTTTACTGCGGTACTGCGGCTGAAGTTGTTCAACTTGATTCATTAGACAATATTCCCTTTGTTCAACCCTGGGAACAATCCCTTAGCAACCAGGTACAGCAGGCATACAGCAGGCTCACCAAAGGCTTACCGGTAAAAGTTAACAGCAGGCAAAATGCATTGGCATAAAAATAAATAATGGAAGCGATCAATAAATATTCAAAAACGATTACACAGGACGAAACACAGCCTGCAGCACAGGCCATGCTGTATGGCATTGGCCTAACCGATAACGACCTTGCAAAAGCACAGGTGGGTATTTGCAGCATGGGTTACGATGGCAATACCTGCAATATGCACCTGAATGAACTGGCACAGGACATTAAAAAATCTGTATGGCAAAATGATCTGGTGGGTTTGATATTCAACACCATCGGCATCAGCGATGGCATCAGCAATGGTACCGATGGCATGCGCTACAGTTTGGTGAGCCGTGATATTATTGCCGATTCAATAGAAGCGGTAATGGGTGGCTTTTATTACGATGGGTTGATAGCCGTGCCTGGCTGCGATAAAAATATGCCGGGCAGTATTATGGCAATGGGCAGGCTCAACCGCCCTTCCATTATGGTATATGGTGGCACCATTGCGCCGGGCCATTACAAAGGCGAAGATCTGAATATCATATCAGCCTTTGAAGCCCTTGGGAAAAAGATAGCAGGACAGATAGATGAAAAAGATTTTAAAGAAATTATAAGGCACTCATGTCCTGGTGCAGGCGCCTGCGGGGGCATGTATACGGCCAATACTATGGCCAGCGCCATTGAGGCATTGGGCATGAGCCTGCCTTTTTCTTCCTCTAACCCGGCACTGAGCGCCGATAAGAAAAAAGAATGTGAGCAGGCTGGCAAGGCCATCCGCCTGCTGCTGGAAAAAGACATTAAGCCATCTGACATAATGACCCGTAAGGCTTTTGAAAATGCCATCACCATCATCATGGTGCTGGGTGGCAGTACCAATGCTGTATTGCATTTAATTGCCATGGCAAAGAGTGTGGATGTACCATTGTCGCAGGATGATTTTCAGACCATCGGTGATAAAATACCCGTGCTGGCCGACTTTAAACCCAGCGGCAAATACCTGATGCAGGACCTTCACCAGTATGGCGGTGTACCTGCCGTGATGAAATACCTGCTGAGCAAAGGAATGCTTCATGGCGACTGCTTAACTGTTACCGGAAAAACTATTGCTGAAAACCTGGCCAATGTACCTGACCTGGATTTTACTGCACAGCAAATCATCCGCCCGGTTGATAACCCCATCAAAGCAACAGGGCATTTGCAGATTTTGTACGGCAACCTGGCTGCCAAAGGGAGTGTGGCAAAAATAAGTGGCAAGGAAGGTGAAAAATTTACCGGCCCGGCAAGAGTATTTGACGGCGAGCAAAAACTGATTGCCGGCATACAAAGTGGCCTGGTAAAAGCAGGCGATGTGGTGGTGATAAAAAATGAAGGGCCGAGAGGTGCCCCAGGCATGCCCGAAATGCTCAAGCCCACATCAGCCATCATAGGTGCAGGATTGGGAAAAGACGTGGCCCTGATAACCGACGGCAGGTTCAGTGGCGGCACACATGGCTTTGTGGTGGGCCATATCACTCCCGAGGCTTTTGATGGCGGCCTGATTGCTTTTGTAGAAAATGATGACCTGATAGAAATTGATGTAGCATCAAAAAAAATAACGCTCAGGGTTAGTGAAGAGATTATTGCGGAGCGCAAAAAAAACTGGGTACAGCCCCCATTAAAAGTAAGCAAAGGTGTTTTGTATAAATATGCCAAATGTGTAAGCAATGCTGCGGAAGGTTGCGTAACAGATGGTGAATAGTAAATCAATGCCGTTGACTTAATAAAACGGCTAATCCCGAAGGGGTGATAGATCTGAAAAGCAGGAAAAAAAGGTAAGTCAACGATATTGAATAGTAAATGGTTAATCAATAAAAATAAAGTGTATGGAAGCGCTGCAGGAAACAGTAATAGCAGAAAAGGTACAACTTGCCACCAATGTGCCGGTAGTTGAAAAAAAAGAAGTGACAGGTTCAGTAGCTTTACTTGAAGGTTTGATTGCAGAAAATGTATCTGTCATTTTTGGTTACCCCGGCGGTGCCATTATGCCGGTGTACGATGCCCTGTACGACTACAGCGAAAAGTTACAACACATTCTTGTTCGTCACGAGCAGGGCGGCATACACGCTGCACAGGGCTTTGCCCGGGCCTCCGGCGAAGTGGGTGTGGTATTTGCCACCAGCGGCCCAGGTGCCACCAACCTGGTTACCGGCCTTGCCGATGCCATGATTGACAGCACACCATTAGTTTGTATTACCGGTCAGGTATATGCGCACCTGCTCGGCACCGATGCCTTTCAGGAAACGGATGTAATCAATATTACTACACCGGTTACCAAATGGAATTACCAGGTAACTGATGCAGAAGAAATACCGGCTGTATTGGCCAAAGCGTTTTATATAGCAGGTAGCGGCAGGCCCGGCCCTGTACTGATAGACATTACCAAGAATGCACAACTGCAAACATTTAACTGCGAAGGATACAAAAAATGCAGCTATATCCGCAGCTACCGGCCTTCGCCCATTGTGCGCAGGCAATACGTGGAAGAAGCTGCAAAGCTGATCAATGAAGCAAAAAAACCGTTTGTATTATTTGGCCAGGGGGTTATACTTGGCCGGGCTGAAGAGGAGTTTAAAACCTTTATCGAAAAGGGAGGGCTGCCTGCAGCATGGACATTGCTGGGCCTGAGTGCTTTACCAACCGATCATCCTTTAAACGTGGGCATGCTGGGTATGCATGGCAATTACGGCCCAAATGTATTGACCAATGAATGTGATGTATTGATTGCAGTGGGTATGCGTTTTGACGACAGGGTTACCGGCAGACTGGATAAATATGCAAAACAGGCGAAGGTCATTCACCTTGATATTGATCCTGCAGAAATTGATAAAAATGTAAAGACAACAGTGGGTGTGTGGGGCGACTGCAAAGAAACATTGCCCATGCTGACTCAATTGATTGAAGCAAAAACACATGAGGCCTGGCTGGAAAAATTTCATGCCCATACAGCAGAAGAAACAGCAGCCGTGATTTATAATGACCTTAACCCGGTATCGGATGAACTGACAATGGGTGAGGTAATAAAAAACCTGAATGAACTAACCGGCGGCGATGCCATTATTGTAACAGATGTTGGCCAGCACCAGATGGTAACCTGCCGCTATGCAAAATTCAACAAAAGCAAAAGTAATATCACCAGCGGCGGCCTTGGCACCATGGGCTTTGCGCTGCCTGCGGCAATCGGTGCTAAGTTTGGCGCTCCGCAGCGGCCCGTAATTGCCATTATCGGCGATGGAGGTGTGCAGATGACCATACAGGAACTGGGCACCATCATGCAAACAGGCATTAATGTAAAAATCGTCATTCTCAACAACCGCTTCCTCGGCATGGTTCGTCAGTGGCAGGAACTGTTTCACCAGCGGCGGTATTCATTCACCGATATACAAAGCCCCGATTTTATAAAAGTGGCAGAAGGTTACGGCATTGAAGGCAGGAAAGTGGAAGAAAGGGCTGCGTTAAAAAGCAGCCTTAAAACGATGCTTGAACAT
>JANMDL010000093.1:0-1963 GCA_031376295.1 Chitinophagales bacterium | reverse complement strand
CGGTATTATCTTGGGAGAATAACAGTGGGCATGGAACGAACAGCACCTTCAGTATTCAGATTTGTATTTCAGATAGCTTATTACAACTACCTCAAACATCATGGCATTGAAGCAACCCGCATAGCCGGCGTGGATTCAGGGCAATTAACGGCTGCAGTAACAGAGAATATCATTTCGCTTGAACAGGGGGCATCGAAAATAGAATTTGAAAAAAACATTACCCTGACACCAGATGAAATGAATGCAACCGTTGAAAAACTCATTGCCGTTCATACCCGGTCTAAAAAACCTGTTTTTATTGATATGGGGATTAACAGTTGGGTAACCGGGGCATTGGAAAAGCATCCGATGAACGGAAGCAGTTATCTTTTATTTGACAGAGATGTTAAATCACCCGCCCACACGATAGCTATACTGAAGTCGCTACTGTACGAAAATAATATAGAGAACCCGGTTAAATTTTTTGATCATATGGACGGACAATCGGTGGAGTTACCTTTTCGCAAGTTCACACAAAGGCAGTGGAGAAAAGATGAGCCGCAATAAAATGCACTTAACATTGACAGGTAAACAGAAACAGTTTTCCATTACAAAATAAATTTTATTATAACAGGTAAAGCCGAAAGCTATGTATTTGATAAACAACAGTGACTAAAGATAAAATGCGGGGTACTTCATTATTTTGGTGTACTAAGCCAGCCGCCTGGCCAGCACTCCTGGTTTTTATGCACTCCAAAAATGAAGGCCTTCGCACCATATTTGCACAGGTGTGTACGGCCTGGAATTAAACAGTTATTCTGATGAGAGTAAATCAGCCGTTTGCCGGCATTTACAATTTTTTTGATAAACGTTATACATTTTAAGATTTTTATACTATTAATTATGGACACATTAACTATTGACATCTTTACACTTTTTTCCAGTATTAAGCATTCTGAAACATGGTTGTATTACATCTTATTCTTGATGATGCTTTACTATTTTACTGCACATATATTTCAGTGCAACCTGTCAATTTTCGAAAGCCGGTATGATTCACATAAGCCGTTTATAACGGATCAAAATACAAATACCGCATTATTGACGGATACAGCAACGGAAAAACAAGGTACTGTTACATCAGTTGAAGAATTCAGGTTTAACTGTGAATTGTTCAGGCTGAGGGATAAAATGGAACAATTGATGAAAGAAGAAAAACTTTACCAGGAGCCAGAGCTTACTCTTAGCGATCTTGCAAAAAAATTGCATACCAACTCCTGCGTTCTCAGCCGGGTTATTAACCAGTGCTTTATGCTTAATTTTAACGACTATATTAATAAATACCGTGTACAGGATGTGATGGCTAAAATGAATGACCCGAAATTCAGTAATCAAACATTGCTGTCAATTGCCTTTGATGCCGGTTTTAATTCAAAGTCGACATTTAACAGGGCTTTTTTGAAATTTAAAGGCATTACTCCGAGAAGTTATTACCAGGCTTTAATCCCTGTTGAACAACTGTAACAGAAGGCATTCCACATACCCTAAACCTGAATAAATTACCGGTTAAGTGATTCTTCACAAAACAGTAATGGTTGTTTTATACCGGTTATACAAAATTATATAACCCAATTTCTCCGCCTATGGCGGATTACCGTACTATTAATTTGTTATACCAGCCAAAATGCTTTGGTTCTGGTGTAACAAGCTTTGCTTCGTCATCACATTACTCCCAACAACATGTTGGGATAAAACTATAATAACAATTAGCATTACTTATTTGTACATACAGCCTATTTTTGTTTCATGAACAGGCTATTTATCAGAACAGCAGCATTACTGGGGGCATTAACAGTTGCCCTGGGCGCATTTGGAGCTCATGCACTAAAAAAAACACTTACAGCAGATGGACTTGCTGTATTTGAAACAGGTGTACGCTATCAGGCTTACCATGTATTTGCATTGCTTGCTGTGGGCATATTGC
>JANMDL010000079.1:0-1705 GCA_031376295.1 Chitinophagales bacterium | reverse complement strand
TCAATATTAGGTGTTCTAAAACCCGTGGAAAATGAAAGGCTGATCCTTGTATCTTTTTTTGGACTGTACACAAGGCCAATATTACCACTGATAGCGGTATTGTTTTGTTTAAAAATAGTATCGGGTAATGTAAAGAAGCTGTTATTGATAATGGTAGAAGAAAGATTTACAGCCTGGAAACGGATGCCGTCATTCAACACTAATTTTTCATTCCTGAATTTATAGAGATGCTGAACAAATACACCAAAATAATTCATCCTGTTTTTGCCATCAGGATAGCGGGTATCTAATGCCGATACAGCGCCTGTGGTAAGGTTGGTACGGGTAGCCACCGATTTTAAGTCATTCAGTTGTCCGTCAACACCAAAGGTAATTTCATTGGCGCTCCATTTTTTTCTTGCACTTACGCTGAAGCCCCACACTTTTATTTTTTCCACCCTGCTGTCAAACCGGTCGTACCGCTTATAGTCCCTCGTCTGGCGGCTCTCTTCAATATCCTGGTAATTGATGCTGGCTTTTAATTCATCTGCAAACCCAAGGCTCTGCGCATTAAATTCGTAAGCGCCCAGCAGTCTTTTTTGAGGCCCGTAATACCATTCAGCAAAGCGGAGGGTGCCATTGCGAACATCCTGCAGGCGGTCGTACCTTGGTATATTATTGGTATTAGAAAACTGGAAGTTGAGCAGGTGTGTTATTTTACTGCTTTGTTTGTACAGCAGTTTCTGGGTAATATCCCATTGTTTGTATCCCGAAAATTTCTGCACCCTGTCATCCGGGTTTACCAGCACAGAATCCTGCCCGTTTATCTGCCCCACATAAAAAGAACGGCGGCCAAAACCGGGGTATTTATCCGGGTATTTATCGCCCATCCGCACATCACCAAAGTCGCTGAAGCTGTAAGCCTGCAACCAGCCAAATTTACTGCCGCCAAAACTTGCATCAGCATGTATGGTCTTTTCATTGTTTACGGTACTGTACCTGGCAAAAGCGCTGCCGTGGCTCACCGTTTTTTTACTGGCACCTGAAAGTACAGGAATTTTTGTTTGCAGGTGTATTACGCCACCCAGGCCATCGCTGCCATAAATTGTGCTGGATGGCCCGTACATCACTTCCACCCGCTGCAGCATATTCTGGTCAATGCTGATAACATTCTGCAAATGCCCGCTGCGGTAAATCGCATTGTTCATGCGTATGCCGTCAATCACCAGCATTACACGGCTTGCTTCAAAGCCCCTTATCACCGGGCTGCTGCCGCCCTGCTGGCTTTTTTGTACAAATATTTTGCCGGTGCTCGCCAACAGGTCGCCGGTATTTTGTGCATTTACATTTGCAATGGTTCGGGCTGTAATTACATCAATTTTTTGCGCAATATTTTTCTTTTTTTCTAAAAATTTTGATGCAGAAACTACCACTTCCTGCAGGCTCAGTTCTGTACTGTCGGTTGATAATATTGTTTGTGCAGTACCGCTGATTACTGCCAGTACTGATACGATAAGTATATATAATTTTTTCATTGTTGTTGTTTTTAAATAAGCTGTTACAAATCACTGCCAGCGGCGCAAAAGCCACTTGCAAATGATTTGTGCAGATAGATATGGCCGCAAGGTTTATAACCTGCGGATAAAAAATTTAGTTGTTGTGATAGCTACTATGCCTGGTTGGGTGGGGGAGTGTTAACAGCAATGGATCTGGTGCAGGTGTTTTT
>JANMDL010000075.1:0-4315 GCA_031376295.1 Chitinophagales bacterium | reverse complement strand
GCAATATTCAGCCTTACCCCATTTAATGGTGCTATGGCATAAATAAAATCCCTGAACGCTTCAAAATTGGCTGCAGGAATGCTAACCTGTGCATTGATACCTTCCTGCGCCACATAGATGCGCCCAAAAACAATCAGTTGGTTTAAGCCGGTATACAGTTCATCCCTGAACTTGCCTGGATCCTCAACAGGAAAATAATGGTAAAAAGAAACAGTGGTACGTGGTTCTGTTTCTTCGTATAATTTTTTTTTCAGCTCCGCTTGCGAAACGCGGTTGTGTAATACAGCCATACTATTGAAATTTGAACCCCACCAAACGGCAGGATAATTTAAAAATTGGACACTTGCAGGGTGAACCAAATTTCGGCTGCAAAGATAAATAAAAATTAGTGTAATGGCGCCGGCTGTGCCTGCAAACTGCAAACCACCAAACAGCGGCATGTCGCTGAACAGGTATTGCCACTGTGTCCGCCGCAGGAGGAAGCCCCGGTATCTGATGAGCCGGGGCTTTTTTATTTTTTTTTTAAGTTTATTAAGTTTTGCGGGCTTCCCGGCTATACCACTAAATGTTGAACGATAGCGTTATTTCTGTTTTAGCAACCATTTAATTAATTCGCCATTATCAACAATACTCCAAGAATGAGGATGTCTACTGTTGCCAGGTTTTCTATATCCCTTGTTCTGTGTAGTAATTAATGTTGCATTTCCATTTCCAAGTCTGTTAAGTTCATTTATCATTGCTGAATGGAAGGTAGAATTCATACTTGTATAATCCATACCCCGTTCTTTCATCCACCAGTGTATGTCGGGTTCAGTATAAATTCTTAATGGAATATTAAGTAATTTTTTTATTGCAGTCTGTGAAGTATCAGAAAATGAATATGGCGAAACTTTATGATAGTTTGCAATTGAATTTTCAGGAGTGCCATTCATAATTTCCTTAATTTTCTTAACAAGAAAAACGCTTTCCCCATTTGGTTGTGTGTTAACAGAAAGCCTTAAATTCCGTTTATTTGAATTATACATTTGCTCAAAGTCAATAGGTGGGTCGATTGCAAAAACTGCATTTGGTTTTTTGTCAGCATCTTCGGCATATTTTAATATACAGCTTCCGCCTATCGAAAAGCCTCCTAAATAAAAAGGCTGGTCAGTAAGCTTGTTCTTCTCCCTAACATCAGTCACTATTTTATTAAACGATTGCTGGCTTGAATCATCAATACCAAAAGAAAAAACACCATTTTGAAGAGTTGGGATAATTGTCAATAGTCCACTTTTTGCTAATTGTCCGGGAAGTGATGATTGTTGCATCACTCTTTCTGCGGTTTCACTAAAGCCAGGCAACAAGAATATGTAGCCTTTTACAGGTAATTTTGATGGAAAAATAATTGTATAGAAATTTTTTGTTGTGTCGATGTCAAGAAATACCTTCCCGGTTTTAAGAGTAGTAGTTTTTTGTGCATAACAACCAAGCGGTAGAATTGAAAAAGTCAGAAATGTAAATATAAGTCTCGTCATTGTTTTATATTCTTTGTTTTGCGGAGTGTCGTTCTAAGCTTGCAGGTAACGGCAGGGCCTGGCGATATGGCAGTAAATGAAAATCGTTTGCCCATAACTGTTGCTGAATAAAGATACAAAAGATGATGATAAGTACAAAAGCTTAATTGAAAAACGCCGGCTGGAACTGAAGCCTGATAGCGGACAAAAAGCTGAGGACATATCCGTCGCCCCGCCATATAGCCAAGCCGGATGCTGGCTGCTGCGCATTGTCTAAGAAGGTTTACTTATCTTATAGTGCCAGCCTTTTTGAAATAAATAACATCACCGTTGCTGCTATTTCTAAAACAGTCATGTTGAAACCCCAAATAGTCATTTCCTGAAAAAACTAAAGTCTCATAAGTCCTATCTGGAAAGCTACATCTCACAAAACCACCGTCTTCAGTACTGTAAAATTCCCAACTTCCTTTTTTGGATAAAAACATACTAGTATCGCTAAGCTCAAATGTATTATTAGAATTAACAGTCAATGTCAACCTTTGGTAATTTACAAGAGTACTAAATTTATAAACAGGCTTTGCTGTGTCAATTTTGCAGGTACCTAAAAGCATTGATGTTTGCTGATTTAGGTCAGAAGAGTGTTTGTTAATTGTTGAAATTGTCAAGTAAAGTAATGGCAGACTAATTAGCCAAAAGAAATATCGAATAGGCTTATTCTTGACAATAAAACCAATAATAATTGGGATAATTGTCAATAAAATAAAACAAATTAATAAAGTCCCGTAGTAAATCATTTTGCTGAGTCGCTTTAGGCAGGTACTGTCAGGGTTGCAGCTTACGCCTTTATTGCCGCAAGTTTTTTTATTGATTATCAGTCACTTATTTAAATTGCCGCCCCAAACCCAGTTGCGCAAATACTCTATTGTAAACGTTTGTTACCGGCTATAGCCCGTAAGTTACACTACTCTTTTCTTACAGCCGCACTAACGCTATAATTAAAAATTAAGAATTGTGTGACTTTGATGTGTATTCAGCTTTGACGGGTACCGCAGGGGGGAAGGAAAAAGCGATGAACGATGAGCGCAGGAAAAATGACCGTCTACAGGATGACTGCACAACTTATCAACTATTCAACTAATCAACTTTGAACCACTCACCCCTTCTTCAATTGCTTATCAAATACCAAAGTACCAAAAGGTAAAAAAGCTGCAAGAAAACCCATCGCCATTTTTTTAAGGGTCCATCGTTTATTTATACCAACAGTAATCAGCATGCTTACATAAACAATAAACAGCAAGCCATGCACCCAGCCAACATATTTTACCGGCAATGGATTATGCCAGATATACTTGAGCGGCATAGCAATCAATAACAATAAAAGCCAGGACACAGCTTCGGCAAAACCAGTGAGCCGCAAACGGCCAATGGCAGATTGCAATAAATTTTTCATGCAGTAAAATTGTTGTAAAGATAGCCAGCCACATTGGTATTCCATCAAAAAAAAGATGACCCATACACCTTGATACGGGTCATCTGCACCAGCCAATGCTGCACTATACACTGAGCCTGTCTTGCTCCTTACTGCCTTCCGCCGTTTTGTATCTTGTTAGAAATAACAAATGCTGCTGCACCGAGTACTGCAACCAGGCCACCAAGTACCGGCAGCAATGTTCTCCCCAGTATGGGATCTGGTCCGGGTCCCGGACCGGGAATGGGGCCATTTATGGTAATGAAAATTACGCCACAGCCCGTAATGATGATGAAGATGATGATCCCCCTTAAAAAAAGATATAACCGTTTCATAAATAAAGTTTTGCCCTACTCTTTTATCAGCTTTTCGGGTTTCGCTGCTTACTATTTTATAAAGGTGTTCAGTAATTCCTTTTATTACACGGCCAATGCAGCAACCATGGGCTGCCACATAAAACCTGCTGCTTTTATATCAACCGGGGCAATTTTTTGTTACGGGGGAAATACAGAGAAAATGATACGTTGCATGATACAGTAAGCAAGCAAAACTATTCCGGATATGACCTGCTCACCCTTCGCAAATAACCGCTATATTTATCCCTCAATAAAAAACCTTAACTCCATGACTGAACAAAACATGAGCACCCCTGGCGTTTACATCAACGAATTGAATGCTTTTCCAAATTCCGTAGTACCAGTTGCCACTGCTGTACCCGCTTTTATCGGTTATACCCCGCAGGCTTTTTATGAAGGAAAGTCATACACCAATATTCCTCAAAAAGTAACTTCTTTTGCTGAATTTAAGGTCATTTACTGCCTGCCCGAGCCGCCACCACCTGCTCCCCCTGCAAAGCAGTACAGCCCGCAATACTATCTGGTAAAGCAGGCATCCGCACCGGCAAAAGGAGACTATACCGTCATTGATGGAAGTTATTATTCTATCCAGCCCGATCCTAATACTATTTATTACCTGTACAACAGCATACGCTTGTTTTACCAAAATGGTGGTGGTGATGCGTATATTGTTTCAGTTGGTGGTTATGGAGCCCTATCCGGCCAAACTGCAGAGCCGGGTGGCCAGGTAGTAAATCCAAATGTACAACTCAACGACTTGCTGAATGGCCTGGCTTTATTAAAAAATGAGCAGGAACCTACCATGTATATCTGCCCCGAAGCCACCCTGCTTTCGGCAGACAATAACAGTACACTGATGCAGGAGATGCTATTGCAGGCAAGCGAAATGCAAACCGCCATCTGCATTTTGGATATTATTGGTG
Organism: Chitinophagales bacterium; assembly: GCA_031376295.1. Classification (GTDB taxonomy): domain Bacteria; phylum Bacteroidota; class Bacteroidia; order Chitinophagales; family Chitinophagaceae; genus Ferruginibacter. The sequence goes on along the minus strand of JANMDL010000075.1, from coordinate 75 downwards.
CTAAAGCCCCCGACCCGCTGCTTTATATGAATGATATTACTGCCTTCCGCAGCAATACAGGTAACATGGGCCTCA
>JANMDL010000066.1:0-2102 GCA_031376295.1 Chitinophagales bacterium | reverse complement strand
CAAAGGCGCACTGGTGCAGCAACTCATTCATCAATTAAAATACAAAGGCAACCAGGATATCGGCCTGTATCTCGGTAAATTAATGGGCCAGGCTTTGCTGAACAATACGGTGGCCTGGTTGTAACCACGCTTATGCTCTTTGGCAGCAAACAGTGGCAGTGGTACTAAGTAATCAATATGGCCAAAGCGTTTATTGTTCAGCAAAGCCTGGCCCATTAATTTACCGAGATACAGGCCGATATCCTGGTTGCCTTTGTATTTTAATTGATGAATGAGTTGCTGCACCAGTGCGCCTTTGTTAAAATACAACTGGCTGTAAGCAGCTTTTATAGTGAGCCTGCCGGTGAATATTTTCTCCACCAGGTTATCTGCACTATCTGCAAAAAAAGTATTGGGCAGGTTGAAGATGCACTGTCCGCAAAGTAATTCCTTACTGCTCAGTAAATCGCTTCCGCAGCCATCACAGGTATGCGGGTAAAACAGGTGCAGGCTGCTGTGCAGGATGTTTTTAAGTGTTGAAATCATGCGCTTTAATAATTAGAGTATTTATTTATCAAGCAGGTATTCCCAGGCAGCAGTAAAGGTACTGCTCAGTTGGCCGCTGCCATTTTTTGGTGTGTACAAATCCAGACAGGTAATATTATGATTGGGCACAATAATGGCCAGCGCAGGGGCAGCCCTTGTATACAGGTTGTGCGAACTGTTGTATGGCGCAGCCACAGAATCTATGTTCACCGGCTGACCGGGGATGCCCGCATCGGTAAATTGCTGCCTGGCATTGTTCCAGTTAAAAATCTCATCTGCAGGATGAATAAAATTATAATACTTGCTGGCAGGTGTTAACCCTGCAGCTGTTACCCAATTGGCGCTTTTGTTCAGCAGGCCATTCCAGTCAATAGAAGAAAAAACAATTACCCTGTCTACAATTACCTGTTTGCCGATATACGCTGCATGTCCACCGCCCTGTGAGTGTCCGCCCAGCAGGCATTTGCTCCAGTTAATATCAGCAGTGCCATTTAAAAACTGCTGCCAGTTTTGCCAGGGGTTTTGCAGCTGCAGGTATTGCAGTAATTTAGCTAAGCGGTTCTTAATACAGTTATCAGTATTCACCGTTACACCGGCAGTTACATCAATGCCATTAAAAATTTCTGAGCGGCAGAGGCCAAACTGGTTGTTGTCAGGCGAAGATGCACTGGCAACATATAAATCACTGTTATTGGTATACATCAAGCCGATTGCATGATAACCAAGCGCCGCAGCTTTTTGTATAATACCTGTATAAAAAGAAGGGGTGGCAGATGTGCCCGGAAAAAATACCAGCAGTTTGTTTTTTAATATTACCCTTGTATCCAGGCATACATAATGCTCATTGTTAAAAGCAGTGATGGTGCTGCTGGTAGCAGCGGGTAAAATGTTGTATTGATATAAAGCTGCCACCGGGTAGGGGATAGGGTCCGCTGGCGGTACCACCGTGTCCGTTTTTTTACAGGCAAAGAGTGCGGTTGCTGTGCAGAGGAAAAACAGAGTTTTGTTTAACATATTTTAAAAATTATCCGGTTCTGATATTCCTTGTAAAAATAGCGCAATTGCAGCATTTTATTATACAATAGCTGCTGCCTGTATCGCCTTGCCAAATGCGACCCTGCCAGCTTCAATCAACTCCTGCGCCTTATGAAAATCCAGCCCCCCGCACACATTCCTCGGTATCTGTACCAGTATATGGGGCTGGTGCTTTTCAATCATCATCTGTATCAGCCTTTGCTGTGTAAAATCGTATGCAATATTAAGCATATCAATAAAGCCCGGGGTACGCTGCTTTTTGGTATCGGCGTCATCATTGTTATTTGCTGTATAGCCGTGCAGGTTTACCGCCACCAGTATCATACCGGGTGTTTTAGTAATAGCATTCAGTGGCAAAGGGTTCACCACGGCTCCATCCACAAACAATTGCTGCCCTATGGCTACCGGTGTAACCATACCGGGTATGGCACTCGATGCCCTTAGTGCAGTATAAAAATCACCATCGCAAAAATGCACTTCTTCGTTTTTGAACACATCGGTGGCAACTGCGCTGAATGGTATGGGAAAATTTTCAATATTGT
>JANMDL010000061.1:0-6910 GCA_031376295.1 Chitinophagales bacterium | reverse complement strand
CCCGTACTAAAAATACTACCTATCCTTCGGGTATGCAGTTGCAGTGGCAAATGGATGGCCGCGACCGCATCACCACCATACGGGAAGGTGGTAGCACATTGGCCGACTTTCAGTACAATGGCAATAACCTGCTCACCTCTAAATCATTCCGCAATAGCACCAGTCATTCATATACTTACAACAATATGAATAATCTTACCACAGTAGGGTCGGTGCCGGCCAATGTGCTGCGGGTAAATTATGTGTATGACAGTGCGGATAATATGTTGCAGGCAGAAAAACTGCATCGTCCATCTAATTCAGAAAAATACAGTTACGATAATTTGTACCGCCTCAGCACTTTTGCCAGCGGGCAGTATGCCGGCAGCAACTTTACACCGGCCAGCAGCCATGTGTATGGCTACGATGCCCTGGGCAACCGCCTTACCGCTGTGCAGGACACTGTAAATAGAAGCTACAGTGTAAACAACCTGAACCAGTACATTGCTATACTTACCAACGGCATTAATGCACCACCGGTGTACGACAACAATGGCAACCTTACCGGTGATGGCACCAACGGCTATACGTATGATGCAGAGAACCGGCTGGTTACGCTGCAAACCGGGGCATCCACCATTGCTTACAAATACGATGCGCTGGGCAGAAGGGTATCAAAAACGGTAGGCGGTGTTGAAACCATTTATTCCTTCAGTCACCTGAATATAGTTGAAGAAACCACCAGCGGCGTTACCAAAAGTTATGTATATGGCAATGGCCTGGATGAGCTGCTGTATGCCAAATTTGGTTCCACGGCTTATTACTATCATGCCGATGGCCTCAATACAGTACACACAGTTACTAACGATGCAGGTGCTGTAGTGGAATATTACAGTTACGATGCAGCAGGCAATCCCGGTATTTACAGTCCGGCCAACACGTTGCTTGCCACTTCTGCCATTGGCAACAACCGGCTGTTTAAAAGCCGGCCTTACGAAGGGCAGTCGGGCACTTACGATTACCGGTTCCGGGAAATGATACCGCAAACAGGCCGCTTTGCACAGCGGGATCCGCTGGAGTTTATGGATGGCCTGAATGTGTATGCGTATGTAAATAATAACCCGGTAAATGCAATTGACCCGATGGGGCTGGTGAACTGGGGTGGGGTTTTTAATGCAGGAATGGGAATTATAGGCAATACAATAGGTGCAGTAGCAACAGTAGCTGCCGCAGCGGCTACTTCTCCTACCGGTGTAGGGGCCGTGGGGTTTGGAGCCTTGTCTTTGTATTATGGTTATGGCATCGGTGCCAATGCAAGAAACCTGTGGGATGCAATAAATGACAGGGATCCTTCCAGTAAAGGAAGTTTGCCCACCGATGCCGCCGAAGCGGCTTTTCCGGGAAATGAAGCCGCACAAACAGCAGCAGATTTAATAGATATGGCTGTTGGTCGTAAAGGTGGTAAGCCCGGGGCCAAACCAGGCCCCAGAAAGCCCTGCCCGCCAAATCCAGGTAATCAGCCACCGAAGATGGGTATTGTACCTGGTGGCCCTCCAACACCTCCTGCCATTACGCCGCCGCCAGTAACACCGGCAAAGCCAAAACTGAGGAATGGTGACCTGGCAGGAAAAAATCATCCTAAAACCAATGTTCCGTTCGATGCAGATGGATTTCCGGATTTTTCTAAGAATCTTTACAAAGGGGGAAAAAATGATGTTACTATTACTCCGACGAATAATCGTACTAAGGATTTTGCTGCAGCTAATAAGGCAGCTGGCTATACTTCTACGCCGAAAGACCATACATGGCATCATCATCAGGATACAGGACGAATGCAGTTGGTTGAGACTAAAGTGCACAGTAAAACCGGACATACAGGTGGATTTTCGTTATGGTAAAAATAAATATCTAAATAATAATGGCAGTGTTTTCACAAACAGAAGCTCCAGTAACAGCTTCTGAAATAGAAGAAATAGAGAAATATACTTTGCTTGAATTCCCAAAGCAGTATAAGGATCATCTGCTGAGATACAATGGCGGACAGTGTACGCCCAATGTATTCAGATTTGATGAAGGTGGTGCGGAAACGAGTTCCGTAGTAGACTGGTTTCTGGCTATATATGATGGTGATAGTGATAGTCTTAAAGAGTCTGTTGATACCTATAAGATTGAAGAAAAACGAATGCCTTTGCATATGCTGCCAATCGCACATGATCCCGGAGGTAATTTGATTTGCATATCATGCGGGTTAAAAGACAATGGGTTTATTTATTTCTGGAATCATGAGGACGAAGTTAATTACGAAGAGGCTGGAGATGATGATTATTCAAATTTATATTTTATAGCTAAGGATTTTGACACTTTTCTTGATAGCCTGATTAGTGATGATAATTAAAGAGATATATGTATTTACATTAAAGATCATCAGATGGCATGTAATGAACACTCAATGTAAGAATTGAGAATTTAATTTTTTAATATATTATTTATGAAAATATCATTTTATCTCTTACTTGCACTGCTGTTTTCGCTGGGTGCAGCAGCTCAAAAAAAGTGCGATCCCGGTGATCCCAATGGCGGCTGCGGTTGCCCCAGTGGCAATTGCCCGCCGGGGGGTGGGTTTTCTATTCCGTATACCGGCTCCAAAGACCCCAATAAAATTGTGGGTCCTGCAGGGTATGATACACTCAAGAAATGGGTGGCGGCCCGATCCACCATGCCCTATACCATCTATTACGAGAACGATCCTAAGTTTGCCACCGCACCTGCACAAAAAGTGGTAGTATATCTGCCGATTGATCCTAAAGTCAATCCCAACTCATTGCGCATCGGCAACTTTGGGTTTGGCAGTTTTAATTTTACTGTGCCGGAAAATACAACAGCCTATACCAACCGGCTTGATGTAAGAGACAGCCTTGGTGTGTATGTGGATGTTACTGCCGGGCTGGATGTAACCAACCGCCGGGCTTTCTGGTTTTTCCAGAGCATCGATCCTGTAACGGGGCTGGCCTCTACGCTGGCTGCCAATGTAGGCTACCTGCCGGTTAACGACAGCGTTACCCGTAAGGGAGAAGGTTATGTAACACTTACCCTCCGCTCCATCAATGCAGTAGTAACAGGCGATACTGCCACCGCACAGGCGGCCATTGCCTTTGATACAGAAGATACCCTCAAAACCAATACCTGGGTAAATACCATTGATGCAGTAGCACCTGAGAGTAAACTGAACCAACTGCCTTCACTTATTGACAGTGTATTTACACTCAAATGGACAGGGAGAGACGATACCCTTGCATCGGGTATAAAATCTTATGCGCTTTATTACTCAAAGAACGGAGGGCCATACACTTTATACCAGGCTGATATTACTGCCGACAGCGTATCATTTGTGGGTGATATAGGCGGCGTGTATCAATTTTATACCATAGCAACAGATAATGCGGGCAACAGAGAAATAAAAACGGTTGGTGAGCAGGGGGCATTGGTCAAAGGAAATGGGGTGTTTGTAAATGTAAAATCATTTCTGCAGGGAGCCTATTCCTCCTCCACTGGTTTAATGACAGACAGCCTGCGGGTACTGTCATTACTACCTAAAGAAGAGCCATACCGGGCACTTGGGTTTACCCCGGTAAATACCATTGCAAGAGAAAAAATTCGTGTTGGCGTGCTTGATAGTACCGGCAACACCGCCGTTACAGATTGGGTATGGCTTGAGCTGCGTAATGCGGCCAATCCGCAGCAGGTAGCAGGCTCCAGGGCAGCCCTTATACGCAGAGATGGTCAGGTGGTGGATATTGATGGAACCTCGCCTGTATATTTCCCCAATATTACCAATGGCAATTACCATATTGTAATACGCCACCGCAACCACTTTGGTGTGGCCACAGCATTGCCGCTCACTTTCAGCCGTATGAATATTACCAGCTCCGATTTCAGCAACCCGGCTACTGCCACATTTGGCACCAACGCTCAAACCAACGTAAACGGTGTAATGACGATGTGGGCTGGTGATATAAACAGGGATGGTAAAATAAGGTACAATGGCGCTGCCAACGATAAAACAATCATTCTTGCAAGGGTAGGAGTAGCAACCCCCAACAATATTGTAGCAGGCTACGAAGGCACCGACCTTAACCTTGATGGAAAAGTGAAATACAATGGTGCGGCCAACGACAAAACAATCATACTGATTAATGTAGGTGTGGGTACGCCCAACAATACATTACTGCAGCAACTCTTTTAATGTATAAATGCAAAAAAATATGAAACATAAATTAATGATGCTCCTGATACTGTTCTTCGGCTGCAGTGTTATTGCTTTGGGGCAGGAGTACGAAATACGTACGGTAAACAAAGGGATGGGGATTGTGGGTGTGGAAATGCGCATTGTATCAGGCACGCCGCCTGCCGCAGGAGATTATGTAACCGACCTGGTGTTTGGTATAAAATGGAACAGTGCTTACAATGTAACACTGCTGAATGAAATAACCACTACCTACAATATAAAAAAATCTGGAGGTACGCTCACCAGCAATGCCTTTAATTACCAGGCATTTTCTGCGGATCCTATTGGCTTTACAGTGCCTGCAGGCTGGAGTGTTAATAACTGGATAGAAATTATGGCCGTATCCAATTCAAGAACCAGCCTTGGTACAGGTATCTTCGAAATATGTGAACCCGGTTTTGATGCTGCTACAGAGCCAAATTTTGCGTTGAATTTTACAGACTTTACGCCTGTTATCAATGGCAGCGCATCTGGTGTAATATTACCGGTAGAAATATCCAGTTTTGAGGCAAAACCTGCAGGCAGAAATATTGAATTAACCTGGATTACGCAAAAAGAAATCAACAACCGTGGTTTTGAAATACAGCGTTACCAGGAAGAAAGCAATCAATATAAACCCATTGGCTGGGTAAATGGTTTTAGCAATGCCGTAAATGGGCATACGTACAATTTTACCGATGATAAAGTGCTGGTAAATGTAGTATACCTGTACCGGTTAAAGCAGATAGACATTGATGGAAAATCTGTACTATCTTATATACGGTCAGCAAAAGTAGCAGGTGCCGTTAATGAATCATTCAAAATTTCTCCTAACCCGGCATCTTCTTTTATCAACCTGTCACTCGCCGGTCAGTCAGTAACCGGCAGGTTTCTGATAAAAATACTCGATTCAAAAGGATCATTGATGCTTAGTCAGTATGAGATTTTCGCCGCAGGCAGATTAATTCCTTTGCCGGTAAGTAAATTAGCGGCAGCACAATATGTTTTTATTATTGAGCAGGGCGATAAAATTATTTACCAGGCAAATTTTCAGAAAGACTAACGTTTAATATACCGTAATTCTTTGTTTAGCTGCAGGCAGATGATGCCTGTATAAATTCCATATGCCTATCCATAGTTTTGGCAAATGTTCTTTCTTTTGATATATTTGATACAAATCAAAAAGGACATGAAGATCTTAATGCCCGCAATTACAGTGCTTGCATATCTGGCATCCTGTACATCTCAAAACGATAAGGCAATGGACAAAACAGCATATCAATGGCCGCAAGGCGTTGTTGCACCGGTATGCGATACCGTATCAAAAAAACTTACCGCACATGGCGATACCCGTATGGACGAATACTACTGGCTGAACCAGTACTGGCTGAAGGGTCCGGATTCTGGTAAAGTAGTAGATTACCTTAAAAAGGAAAATGCTTATACCGATACCATGATGAGTGGTACCGCTGCGTTGCGTAAGAAGCTGTATGATGAAATGAAGGGGCGCATCAAGGAAAAAGACGAAAGCGTACCCGTTTTAAAAAATGGCTACTATTATTACAGCAGAACAGTGGAGGGAACTGATTACTACCTGTATTGCCGCAAAAAAGGAAGCCTTAGCGCTGCGGAAGAGATACTGGCCGATGTAAATGATATGGCAAAGGGCCACGATTATTTTGCAGCAAGCGGTTTTAGTGTGAGCCCTGATAATAAACTGATGGCTTTTGGTGTGGATACGGTTTCACGCAGGCAGTATGTGCTGCACATCAAAAATCTGGAAACAGGGCAGATGCTGCCGGATTTGATTACCAATACGGAGGGCTATGCGGTATGGGCAAACGACAGTAAAACATTTTTTTACACCAGTAAAAACTTAGTAACCCTGCTGTCTGAAAAAATAAAGCGGCATAAAGTGGGCGCTGCCGCCGCAGCAGATGTTACGGTATACACCGAAAAAGATCCCAGTAACTATATAGGTGTAAGTAAGAGTAAATCTGAAAAATACATCATCATTAACTCAAGCGCTACCTTGTCTTCGGAGCAGCGTTTGCTGAATGCAGATACACCCGATGGTGAATTTGCTGTTTTTCAGCCAAGGATAAAAGAGGTGCTTTATTCCGTAGCACACCAGGACAACCGCTTTTTGATAGTAACCAATAAAGAGGCAAAAAATTTCAAACTGGTTGAATGTGCGTTAGATAAAACAACAGTTGAAAACTGGAAAGATGTGCTGCCGCATAAGGACAGCATACTGATAGAAGATGTGGAGGTGTTTAAAGATTTCTGGGTAACAACTGAACGTAAAAATGGGCTGATACAAATGCGCATTCACAATATGGCAGATAATGCTGAGCATTTTATTGATTTTGGAGAGCCTTCTTACCTTGTTTACCCCACTGGAAACAGGGAGTACAACCTCAAAATGCTCAGGTATACTTATACATCACTTACCACACCCAACTCCGAGATTGATTATGACATGATTACTAAAGAGAAGCGGCTGCTGAAAGAACAGGAAATACCTGGTGGATATAATAAAAGAGAGTACAAAACCGAGCGTATTTTTGCAACCACTAAAGATGGTATAAAAGTACCCATATCGCTGGTATATAAAAAAGGGCTGGTAAAAGATGGAACGGCAACCTGCCTGCTCTACGGCTATGG
>JANMDL010000056.1:0-3238 GCA_031376295.1 Chitinophagales bacterium | reverse complement strand
CCAATATTGTATATGCCGTGGTAGATAACAATAACATAAAACCCGACACTTCCACCAAAAAGAAAGACACAGCCAAATATGTTACCGACGATTTTAAAACCATCAGCAAAGAAAATTTTCTTACCCTGAATGATAAAAAATTAGACAGCTTCCTCATCAACAACCGCTTTCCTAATAAATACAATGCCACCAAAATAAAAGAGCTTATCAAAACGGACAAATTGAAACCAACCGTACTCTACGACTGGCTGATTGCTGATGATGGCTTTCAGAATGCAGGCATTTACGGCTGCGAAATTTACCGCAGCGATAATGCAGGAGCCAACTGGAAAAAAGTAAATACAAAAGACATTGATGTGTTCAGCACCTACGGTTATTACTTCGGTAAAATATTTGTGTCGCCCACCAATGAAAATAAAGTAATCACCTTTGGTACCAGCATCATATTAAGTACCGATGGTGGTAAAACTTTTAAAGCGGTGGATAAGGACAATACCCACGGTGACTGGCACCACTGCTGGATAAACCCCTCAAGGGATGGCCATTGGATTGCAGGTAATGATGGCGGTGCTAACATTACTTATGATGATGGTAAGCATTGGTTTAAGGTGACCAGTGTACCTGTTGGTCAGTTTTATGGCATTACTACTGATGATGCAAAACCTTACAATGTATATGGCGGTCTGCAGGACAACGGCACCTGGTTTGGCCCATCCAAAATAAATACGGGCAATGGCTTCTCCTTTGCTGAAGAAAAAAAAGAACCTGACCCCGAGGACTATACCTGGAAAGCCATTGGTGGCGGTGATGGTATGCAGGCACAGGTGGATACAAGGGATAATAAAACGGCATACACAGGCTCGCAGTTTGGCTACTACCAGCGCAGGACTACTGATGGTGCAGGGCGTGGACAAAGCATTCACCCCATGCATGAGCTAGGCGAAGCAAAGTTGCGGTACAACTGGCAAACGCCGATACTGCTTAGCAAACACCAGCAGGATGTATTTTATTACGGCAGCAACAAACTGCACCGCAGCCTCAACAAAGCTGAAACAACGGAAGCCATTACCGGTGACCTCACCAATGGCAAAAAGCCGGGCAAAATTCCTTATGGTACATTAACCACCATCAGCGAATCGCCCATGAAATTTGGTTTGCTGTACATCGGCACCGATGATGGCAATATACAGGTGAGCAAAGATGGCGGCTATACCTGGACGCTCATCAGCAGCAAACTGCCACAGGGCCTTTGGGTGAGCCGTGTTACTGCATCGCAGCACAAAGAGGGCCGTGTATATGCCACGCTTAATGGTTACCGCTACGATAATTTTGCACCCTATCTTTTTATGAGCGATGACTTTGGTACTACCTGGACACAACTGGGCAGCGACTTGCCCGCCGAACCATTGAATGTGGTAAAGGAAGATCCTAAAAGAGAAAATATAATTTACATCGGCAGCGATAATGGTTTATACGCTTCTTTTGATATGGGCAAAACATGTATGAGCATGAGCCACCACCTGCCCCGTGTGCCCGTACATGACCTGGCCATACAGGCCCGTGAAAACGAACTGGTGGTAGGTACCCATGGCCGCAGTATTTTTATTACAAAATTAGATGCGGTGCAAAAGTCCTATGATGCGGGGTTGAAGAAATAAAAAACTTTGAATACCAGCATTGGATTTTCATGGCAGCATCCTTGCATCGCAATCTCTTGTACGGCATACCGCTGGGCGGCAGTAAAGCCGTTTTGCGGGTGTTGATCCTGCTGTCATTCTTTGTACAATGGTATGATTAATGTTTACCAGTTCTGCCACCCCTTCGGGGTTTTGCCCATTTTTTGTGCCTTTGCTATAATATTGTCACCCCTTCGGGGTTTTAGCAATTTTTTGCATCTTTACTATAATACAGACACCCGCCAGAAGCGGGTTGCAATTTTTGCCGCTATTGAGCCTTCTGCTATCACACATAGAACCACAGCGGCCACCCGCAGTTTACCAACCAATGGCCGGATGGATAAATTACGCTTTAAAAAGGAACAATTGTTTGCCCGGCTTGCGTAAGTATTCAAGACTGAAAAAAAATTACCGCCGATGCAACCCTCACACATTGCCTGCAATCACAGGGCATCACTAAGCATCCCCCTCAATTCCTTATCTTTACCGCAGCGCAACAAGCCATGGTGTATGTACTCGTTAAAATTAGACTGATACAACTGAAAAGAGAAACTCAGAAACTTGGTTTCTTTTATACGCTCCTGCTGATTTTCCTGCTTGCCACAGCATCGCTGTATGCAGGCATCTATTATCACCAGGCACAAACAGCAGTCCTGATATCTGCTGCTGTACTACTCGCTGTACTGTACATTCACTTTAACAGGAAAGACCTGGCCTTTATCAGCAGGCATATCCAATCCCCGGCAAAAAACATATATGCAGAGTATGTGGTCTTCAGCCTTCCCTTTGCACTGCCTGCAATTTTTTCACCACAATGGTTTCATTACCCGCTTGTAGTATTGCTAATCGGCTGCATTGCGGTTATAAAAGTTAATACCGAATATAAAACCCCGCTGCCTCAGCTTGGAAAGCTGGTAAGGGCAGACGCTTTTGAATGGATTGGTGGGATAAGAAAAAAATACATCAGCCTCATCCTGCTTTATACAATTACTGCTGCCGTATGCTGGTTGCGTATTGCACCACTGATTTTTCTTTTCCTCATTACAACCACCATATTGTCATTTTATATGGAAGGTGAATCGCTGCAGGTATTGCATGCTTACAGTGGCAATGCAAAAAAGATGCTGTATAAAAAGATAAAAACACACCTGGCAATGTTGTCATTACTGCTGCTGCCTGTGCTGATCATTAACAGCATTTTCAATCCCGACCTAGTGCTGCTGAACATTGCCTTTTGGATTGTACAACTGATTTTGCTGAGTTTTGTGATTTTACTGAAATATGCCACCTATGTACCGAGCAACCAGAATATGCTCAACTCCACACTAATTGCCTTTGTGTCGCTTGGTTGTATATTGCCTTTTATATTGCCGGTTCCTTTTATCATGAATTTTATTAACTACTATAAAGCTATTAAAAAATTACAACTATACTATCATGATCAGGCTGCTGGAACTTAAAATGCTTTTTGAACAAAAATGTGTGCTTGATTGTCCGGATATACAATTTGAACCGGGACAAACACACGGCATTATAGGATTAAATGGTGCCGGTAAAACCAC
>JANMDL010000054.1:0-1760 GCA_031376295.1 Chitinophagales bacterium | reverse complement strand
AAAATGGCAACCCCAACAGGTTCCAGGGAAATTTCAGGCTAAGCGCCACAGAAGCTGCACTAACCCTTGAAGGACCTTTGTCGGCCAATAAAAAAACTACTTTCCTTGCATCTGCCCGCCGCTCCTACCTGCAGGTGCTGTTTAAGGCGCTCGACTTGCCTATACGCCCCAATTACTGGGATTTTCAAACAAAAATCACACACCTGATCAACAAAAAAACAACACTCACTTTTATGGCTTTGGCCGCTATTGATGAGTTCCGGTTTGCAGCACCCAAAGAAGCCACTCCGGAAAAACTATACACCATCAATTCAAACGTACTGGTAAATCAATGGAATTATACTGTTGGGTTATCGCTTAAAAGAATAACCGGCAAAGGCTTCTGGAACCTGGCCCTAAGCCGCACCGCATTTAACAATGATATAAAAAAATACGAGGACAACGAGCGCCCCTCTGCCGCCAACAAAACGCTGGATATAGCCAGTACGGAAACAGAAACCAAGTTGCGGTTCGACAACAATACCAGCATCCATGGATGGAAGCTTTCGTATGGTGCATCTGTACAGGTGGCTGACTATACCAACAAAACATTTAATATAATACGCAGGGAACTGCGGGATGCAGGCGGCGCTGTAGTGCAACCGGCTGTGATACTGAATTTTAAAAGTCCGCTGAATCCCTTTGCAAGAATTGGTGCATTTGTGCAGGCAGGCAGGCGTTTTGCTGATAACCGGCTGGGGGTGAGTGCAGGCATACGAAGTGATATGAATACGTTTACGGATGAGGGAATGAATGGCTTGCAGACAATATCGCCACGCATATCTTTCAGTTATGTACTGGCTGATAAATGGACATGGAACTCATCTACCGGTATTTATTACAAACTGGCTCCTTACACCATTCTTGGATTTGCGGATAACACAAACAAGCTGGTGAATAAAAATGCAGATTACCAGCGCAGCATCCACTATACCAGTGGTTTTGAATACCTGCCCAATGATGGTTTACGTTTTACACTGGAGGGGTTTTACAAACAGTACAGCAATGTACCTGTTTCGCTGCGCAACGGCATTTCACTGGCCAACCTGGGTACAGATTTTACCTTGCTGGGCAATGAAGCGGTAACCACCAATGGCAAAGGCAAAGCCTATGGTGCTGAATTTTTTGTACAGAAAAAACTGACGAATAAATTCTTTGGCATACTATCGTACACTTATTACCGGAGTATGTACAGTGGCACAGATGCAAAATACGTTGCCAGCAGTTGGGACAACAGACACCTGCTGAGCATTACCTGGGGGTATAAATTTCCCCGCAATATTGAGCTGGGCCTCAAGTTCCGTTACCAGGGCGGTGCGCCTTACACTCCTTTTGATGAGGCGTTGTCGAGACTCAATTTTCAGTCCCAGGGTGTGGGTACGCTCAATTATGCACAACTCAATTCCCAACGCCTGGGTGGCTTCAACAGCAGTGATGTAAGGATTGACAAACGGTGGAACTTAAAGAAAACCACCATTGACCTTTTTCTGGATGTGACCAATTGGTACATTTCCAAAAATCCTGCTGTGCCGGAATATACTTTTAAACGCAATGCAGCCAATACCGCTTTTGAAACAACAGATGGCTTGCCAATTAAGGCTGATGGCAGTAACGGGATACCAGCAAGGGTTAAAAATGACGATCCCTTTGTAACACCAACCATCGGGTTAATCATAGAATTTTAATGCGTGGAGATGAGTACAGGTGTACGGGATAATTTG
>JANMDL010000039.1:0-1796 GCA_031376295.1 Chitinophagales bacterium | reverse complement strand
GATGCGGCTGCTGTGCGACGGCTTTTTGTTGAATTCGACGTCGCTTGGCTCGCCGGGGCTTGATGAGGTCAAGTGGCTGAAACCGCTGCGGCCTGGCGATAGGGTTTCGGTGCGTGTGCATACCCTGGAGACGCGCAATTTGCAGTCCCGTCCGGATGTCGGGCTTTCGAAGATGCGGTTCGACCTCCTCAATCAGAATGACGAGGTGATCCTCGAGGCGATGACGAACCAGATGATGCGGCGCCGTAATCCCGGACTCGCTGCAGCTGCGGTGACGGCGGCGAAATCGAAGCCTGACAATGCACCCGCAGTGACGCTTTGGGATGAACGGGAGACGACGGACGTTTCGACGCTGGGCAATTACTTTGAAGATATTCGAGTTGGCGAAGTGCGCGATCTTGGCTGCCATACCGTCGGACGCGATGAGATCATCGCGTTTGCGCGCGCTTTCGATCCGCAGCCGTTTCATTTGAGCGAGGAGGCTGGCCGGCGGTCGTTGTTTGGCGGATTGGCAGCCAGCGGGTGGCACACGGCGTCGATTTTTATCCGGCACGTCGTGCACTCACGGCATTTGCACGAAGCGGCTCTGCAAAAGGCTGGCAAACCTATTGCGGTTTGGGGGCCATCGCCTGGCTTCAGGAAGCTTGCCTGGGTCAAACCAGTGCTGATGGGCGATACGATCGAGTTTCGCAATAAAGTCGTCGAGACCAGGGATTTGAAGTCGCGGCCAGAGCGCGGGTTTGTCATCACGCAGGCGGAAGGCCGAAATCAGCATGGTGCGATCGTCTATCGCTTTACAGGCCAGATGTTTGTGGAACGGCGAATGCGCAGTGTTTAGGTGCGGCCTATCGATTTTGCAGATCGCGCACCCAATCCAGGTTGGGTTTCGACGCTGCTACCGCGGAATCGTTCGATGTCCGTGCTTGCCGGGCTAGCGGGCGAGGCTTTTGAGTGACAGCAACCGGCGGCTCTAGGGCCGTCTCGGGCAATTTGAATTCCAGCGATGAGGACGCTGTCGCGCTGGTTGCTTCAAAGGTGCGCCCGTCGGTGGATATGTCAGTTTTTTCCGAGGCTTTCTGTTCAACTGCCTTGACGCCGGTTTCCTTGTTTTCGGCTGCCGCCGGATCTTGCACAGTTATGACGGCGGCCTTCGGCGTTGCCTCAATTGGCCGCGCGATGCTGAGCGCGTAAGCGAGTTCGGGCGTGCGATAGAAAATGTGGCTGCCGAAGGTGCCCACAGTATCCAGACCGTTCCGCCAGATCGGTGCGACTGCCGTTGTATGGTAGTGGGTGGCTTCAACGAGTTCCCGCAACCAGACGCGGCCGCGCACGGCATCAATCGCGATTTCCTGCGCACGGTCCCACATGGGTCCGACAGGTGCCGCGCGCGTTGTGAGGCACATGTAGGAAAACTGGCACTTTTCGCCGCGCTCGACCCCTTGGTTGATGACGGCACACAGAGTGCGATGCCATTTGCCGGAGCGTGCGCGGTTGAGCACGACCTGGGCGACGGCAACTTGGCCGATGTAAGGTTCGCCACGGGCTTCGTAGTAGACGGCTTCGGCAAGGCAGCGCACGCTGGCGGTGTCGCTGCGGGCAAATTCGGTGGCGTACATGCGGCTTACGGCATCAGTGCTGCTCGGGCGCGGGAGTGAACTTGTATCGTCGGGAAGAATTTCGAGCGCCGCCTTCTCAATGATCGATGGCGCGGCGCCGATGCTCGCCGAGCCATTGCCGGTTGGCCAAAGGAAGATCGCGGAGAGGCCAGCTGCGCCTACGCCTGCAGCGAACACTCC
>JANMDL010000022.1:0-2574 GCA_031376295.1 Chitinophagales bacterium | reverse complement strand
CAGTGTTCGTCCGGCCGAATCATGATAATCGTAATTAAGGTTATAATTGGCCCTCTTTACCTGGCGTTTCTGCATATTTTCTGCAAGCAGTACAGAATCAATCACCAGGGGGTTTCTGAAAATACTGGTTGTGCTCCTGGTAAAATTGGGGCCAAGATTAAGGTTGCCATTTACGAGGATGCCGATTGTACTCTTTTTTGAGAGAAAGAAATCTATACCAGCTTTATAACCGTGGTTCCTTTCTGTGCGTACAGACCTGGCACCCTGATCAAAAACATTTGTAAACGCACCTTCTTTCTGTTCCCTGTAAAACTGGGTAATGGTTTCCCAATCACCATGGGAGTATCCATAATTTCCAAATGCATTGTATTTTTTTGTGCGGTAATTAAAACTGGTTGACGCATCAAATTTTGGCGAAAAACAATATATACCGGTTGCATTAAATGTTCCGTTAAATCCATAGGCCTTGTTTTTTTTGAGCCTGATATTAATGATGCCCGCATTTCCACCCGCCTGAAATTTTGACGACGGGTTTGTAATTATTTCTATTGCTTCAATATTGGAAGATGCCATACTTGTGAGCACAGATACCAAATCGCTGCCTTCCAGGTTGGATGGCCGCCCGTCAATGTATATTATCACCCCGCTTTTATTATTCAGCGAAATCCTGTTTTCATTGTCAACCTGCACACCAGGCGATTTGCGCAGTAACTCGAGTGCATTTGTGCCGGTGGCATTAATGCTGGATGCTACATTCAGCACCAGCCTGTCAGTTTTAACTTCAATAACAGGTTTTACTTTCTGCACTACGGTAACACCTGCCAGTTGCCTTTCGAGCCGCTTCATTATTACAGGCTCAAGGGTTGTTACACCTTTTGCCGCAGAACAGGAAAAAGCAGGAGATGAAACATCTGCAAAGCCGGTTGCTGAAAATGCGATAAAATAATCCCCGTCGGGAATTGCGGTAAAAGTGAAGTCACCACGCTCATCAGCTGCCTGGATTTTAACAAGGAAACTGTCTCTTACCCGGAAAAGTGAAATACTTGCACCCGGCACCGGCTTATTTGCCTGCTCTGCTACGGTTCCTTTTACCGAAATATTCTGAGCCTGCGCACTCAAAGACGTAGCTGACACTATTATTACAAAAAGCAGCAGCAGATTTTTTATTTTTTTCATAATATTATTTTAAAAGAAATCAGGCGATTTATACCAGAGCCGGGATAACAGTAAGATGGCATAATCTTCAAGGCACAGCCGTTCCTGCGTGTTGCAGCCAGGGCAATAATATCCCACCCTGGCTGCATGGCACAGGCTCACTAAAGATTTTTACAATCAGAAATTACATTAAGCAGGTTCCTGGTTTTAACACACTACCCAAAACTCACATTACAGGCGCTGCTTCTTTGTTATTAGTTCCTGTTTCTGTATTCAGACATTTTTTTGCTGATTAGAAATTCGATGGAGGGGTCTTTTTCGCCGCTTTTTTTAAGCGAGTTAATATATGTTTTGTCGATACCCGATGTTTTAAGCGCAAGGTAATTTTCTGTTGAGAGTTTCTCATAACCAGCAGAGGCTAGTTCGGCTACATAGGCTTTATTAACACCCAGATTCCTCATGCCCATTATCAAATGCAGGGATACATTGTCCTTTCCTGACTGCTTGATAATATCGGCATATTCCCTGAGTTCATCCAGCACAACCGCCTGTGCACCCAATGCCTTAAATAAGTCTGGCTCAATTTTAGTTACCCCGTTCTCCCTGAGGTATTCCAAATAACTGCGGTTAATGTTGGTGGTTACGCAATAAAACAAGCTGGCATCGGGAATATTATCAAGGCCAAAGCCTTTGATGTACTCCTTAAAATCGCTGCTGGCAATAAAAGCATATGACCCTGCCTGCAACGCTCCGCTGAAGCTGCCTTTGAAAGTAATTTCACCTGCATCACGGGCAAGCACAAATTGGTTGGCAACTGCATCGGCCTTCAGCTCATCCAGGCTGCAGTTCATTGTTACCTGCCATTTTGAAGTTTCTTTTTTTCCGTCAAAGAAAGTAAAGACAGCCATGTTATTCGCTATCCTGGCTTCCCAGTTACCTTCTGCAACCTGCTTTACTTCTTCGTTGTAATCTGTCTGGTTCATATTATTTGCATTTACGTTCTGGTTAGTGGGACTCTGGGCCTTGATGTCTGTTTTATTAAAAAACAGGATCAGAAATACAAATACAGGGAGTACAAAAAAGTATTTCCATGTACTGTGAAACGAGGATTTTTTACTGTTCATCATTGTAATTCGTTTTTTGATTAAAGATTGGTTATAATTATTGGTTATGCTGAGTGGATAATTAGGCACAGATACCCTTACAAGGTTCATCTGGTAGTTTCTTTTCTCAACATGGCCGGTATTGAGAATGGTTTCGTCTGTGAGGTACTCCAGGTTATCCTCCAGTGCTTTTCTGTAGCGCCAGGCAAAAGGATTGAACCATTGAAGTGCCAGTGCAGCTTCTGCAACCAGGATATCAAGTGTGTGTTTTTGATTGATATGGATTTTTTCATGCATCAGTATCTGGTTGTAGGTG
>JANMDL010000008.1:0-8683 GCA_031376295.1 Chitinophagales bacterium | reverse complement strand
TTTAACTGTTTCCAATGCTCCAGTACTGATTGTAACAGATCTTCTGCTTCATCTGTTTCGTTTTTTGTAAAAACAGGAGCCGCCTGTAACGGCTGGTTTACGGGCATACCGCAAAGCAGCTTTTCCAGCACTAACTGGTATTCAGGCTGCTGCTGCCCACCATCCGCCAGGTGCTTAAGCATATAAACTGCTTTTACCTGTGCTTCGCTGCTTACCCATCCATCTGTGTCCAGCAATTTCAGCTTTGTAAAAAACGGTTTAAAAAACGGTGCCAGCAATATGATGCCGGCATGCTTTGTGAGTAATTTTTCTATTACTATTTCATCCTCATACTCTGTATATTGTTCAGTCTTTACTTTGCCTGCAGTGCTTTTAACAGCAGCGGCGGCAATTTTTTCTGTAACACTTTCTGCCACAGCTATTTCTGCTGCAATACCGCCGCTTATGTTTGTAACCTGCCCTGCCTGTATGCCACTCAATAAATTGCTCAATACTGTTTTTACCAATTGAAAGCCAGCCGGGTTTACTGCAAAAAGGCGCATAATTGCTGCCGCTGCGGTACTTTTTACCTGCAACTGATTGCTGCCTGCTGCAAAAAATGAAACTGCGTTCTCAATAATTAATGTATTAATTTCATCTGCCTGCTGCTGCAGTTTTTGCAACACTCCGGCTTTTTGCTCCTGCTGTATTTCATTTACTCCTTTTATAAGTTCAGCCATCATTTGCACCAGTATTTTTTTAACTGTACCGAGTGCTGCCACTACTTCTATTATTTGCATTTGGGCTTTACTGCTTAATTGGTAAGCAGCCCGTTTCCATACTGTTTCATTTTCTTTTTGCGCTGAAAAAAAAAGGACAATCGATTTTTCAGCGTAAGTAAATACATCACCGCAAATATCATTAAGGTTTACTTCGGCTTCACCTGCCCACCAGGGAAGTGTTCCTTTCAGCAAAAAATGCTGCAGCAATTCAATCATTGACCGGCGGGCAGAGTTGCTGCGCTGCTCAGCCGGGATGCCCGACAATTTTGCTAGCAGTTCTTTTTCAAATTTGTATAAAAAAATCTTTTCGAAATCGTTGCTGAATACATCCGGGCTCATTTGCCCCATGTCTACTTCAATTTTATCAATCTGCAGCCATTCATTACCGGGTACATACTGTGTACATAGTTTTTCTATTACAGCTGTTATTTGTGGCTGCAGGGTTTGGGCAAAATTATGGCGCATACCCAGGGCTTGCTCCTCATCGGAACAATTCATTTCAAACTGCAGCCTGTTTATCAAATGCGTCATCGCTGTTTCTGTTAAACCTTGTTATTTTATTGCCAATTTTATCATGTGCCATTTTATTCACCACAATCATCTTCGCAGGTACCACAAGGTTTTAGTGTATTCAACACTTCCACCAGCGGGTTCACTTTTTCGTAAGATGGCATTTCTGTCAGCGACATTTCTTCCAGCCACTCACAGTATACTTTTTCAAACCTGATCATTTCTGGTATGCCCAGCCATACAATGCGTATATCGTTGTGTGCAGGCGCCTGTGCATGAATTGTTTTTTCCACCAGGTTTCTGTACGTGGCATCCCGCAGGCGTTTTGGCCAGCAGGGCAGTACAACAGTAGCCCGGAATGAATAAGCATCTTCGTTATTATCGCAGGGATTGGCTTCGCAATACCAGTCCATTTCATTGCCAAACCACTCCATCAGTGCTGCTATTTCTTTTTCTATGTCATCTTCCAGCGGAGTTTTGCCGGGTTTTGCCTTACTGAATACAAAGGGGCTTTGCGCCAGTACTTTGTCATCATCACCCATTATGATAAAACTGTATTTTAATTTACCAGCTTCATCAGATTCGTTTGAAACAATTTTATAATTTATCCTTTCTGAGCCATATTCCTGCAAATCCCTTACCCGCTGTGCCATGGATGTGTAACGCCTGAATTTGAGCAATACTGCTTCAGTATTATCCGGAAATGTTTGCTGAAACAACAATGACTGATCGTATTTATTTGTTTTTTTGTTCAACCGCATGTACTCCAGCACCCAGGGCATTTTATCGTAGCACTTTTCGGCAGGCAGCCTGCTTACTTTTTTCCTGTAGGCTGGTGTTTGCGTGCCTTCGCCGAGGCCGATACCAAAATCGCATTTGTCAAGGCATACATTTAAAAAAGATACCGGTATAGTATTGTTTGCTTCATCCAGCACTTCATCCAATTTTGGCCGCAGCAGTATATGCTCCACCAGGTGCATGCCCTCGTTCCTGTTGATGCGCTGTATGGCTTCCTGCAGTTCCTTCCAGGCTTTGTCCCGCATTTCTCTGCGGTCGAAATGATTACTGGTACCCAGCAGTACGGCGGTTTCCATATCGTACCCATCCCACAATTCAAACCAGAAATTGCCTACCGGCCCGGCTGTTTTCCTGGCACGCTGGTTCAACTCATCATGAAACTTAAAATTCCGCCGGTCATCTGCATGTGCTATTATTTCGCCCATCAGCCACTCCACACAGCAACCGTCAGCTACTTCCACACTAGTCAGCAATACAGCTTCCGTATTATCAGGATCAACAATTTTTATCACACTAACCGGCTGATCTTTTTTATTCTTTTTTTGTTCAGGTTGTTTTTTTGCATTCAACTCCATTACCGCTTCTGCAAAAATAAATGCGGGTGCCAATGTATGCCTGTCTGCTCCTGCAAAGCCAAGTAAGCGGCCGGCTCTTCTTTCAAGCCCGGATACATTTGCTGTATCCCAAAATTCGGGCCTGGTATAATCATAGCCCTTACCCCTGTTGCTGCTGATTTTATAATACTCCCCGTTTTTGAGGATATTCGTTTTGTCCTTTATCAGGCGTTCTTCTACTTTGTGTGGTACCAACCAGCGGTTAATGGCTTCGTACTCACTCATATCCTCACTGAATCTTGCCAGGAAGTGATTGAGGAATTTGTTTCTTCTTTCGTGAAAAAGTTCAACCGGTTCCACAATATGCTGCAGCACATGGGCAAAGTCCTTAAGTATCTTATCAAAATGACTGCTGCCATGGTTGCCATAATCTACAAGCAGTTCATCCAGCAGCTTTTTCTGGCTGTGCATTTCACCTTCACCCAAAAACTCTGCCAGTGGTTTTGTATAATATGTTTTGTGTACTGAATCGTCCATTGTAAAAATATCTCTCAGGTGATTGAGCTGTACCTGGTGGTTGAGGATTAACTGCTCAAAAAACAGCATGTACCCTCTTAACTGCAATGCCTGTACTTTTCTTTTTTCATCTGCATTGCCCGGCAACCCTGCACGGTCGCTTACGCCATAGCACATGGGTAGCGACCAGGTTACGGGATAATAATCTTCCAGTGCCATATTTTCGCCGATGGGCAAAGGCAAATTGAGTGAAATGTTTTCCAGTTTGTACTTGCGCTCAGCCGTTTTTAAATCCCTGAATAATTTAAGCATACGCTCAGGCCGTTTATCAGTGGCAGCATTTGTATTGTATGTTATCAAATCACGCTGCTTGCAAAAAATCACTTTTGACAATGCCGGTACAATGCGGGCAACTTTTCTTTCGTCCTGCAGGTATTTTACCCACTCGTTAAAATACTGCCTGGCTTCTGTGGGGTCGGTAAAGTCGCTGAAGGGAAGGTGCAGGTAGGTAATGGCTTTGATGCCTTTTATGTCCATTACTTCATTGATAATATCGGAGAGGCGTATATCCCTGAACAGGTCAGTATTTTCAATGGCACTGTTTTCGATAAAGCCATGCCGCAACGCAGGGCCTTCAAATATCTCATCTATATCATACCCCTTATCCAGCATTTGCTGTATGGTATTAAAGGGTATTGACGGTGTAAAATATTTATAAATGATAAAGAATATTTGTGCCAGCACCATATCCGAGTCGGCATATTCTTCCAGCGCAATGGAAGCGCCGAATCCAAAATCTACGTACTCAACAGCATTTACGGTTAAAAAATCTTCGCAAAGGTTGCGGTGCTTCGACAGTTTTTGTACTACCTGCTGGCGTACTTCTTCCCGTCTGTCTTCTTCCAGTACATCTTCTTCGTACTCCACCATCACATTGTACAGCCCTTCCAGCTCAATTATTTTGGAAGGGATGAACACCAGTTGATTTACAAGCCGAATATCTGCTGCAAGGGCAGCCAGTTTTTTGCCAATGTTTTGCAATGCCTTTACAATTACTGCCAAACGCCGTTTCAATTGCTGCAAAGTGAGTCCCTCGCCTTCCTGGGCAATTTGCGACAAAACTTTAGCCTTTTCTGTTTCTAACTGTTTTTTTTCTTCATTATTTATTTTACTGATTGTATCATTTATCTCTTTGAGTTTTGCTGCTTTAAAAGCCTGCAACTTATCAGTTGTTGCAGCTTCCAGTGCCGTTTTGCCAAAGCAGGTTTTGGGTGTGCTGTCATCGCAACCGCATGCTTCATCTTTGCGCTTTTCAAAATAATTGTAATCTATCCACATAGGCACTTCATACTCTTTGGAAGGCTCAATCCAGGCATTGCGTACACCGCTGATGTCCACTATCATTTTGCGGTAGTCAGTAATGGTAAGTGCGCTGTTGTGAAAAATTTGCCTGGCGGTGTAAAAAATCTGCTTCCAGGTATCATCAGTTAAATGCTCCGGTGTAAGCAAATCCTTTACTTCAAAGCCGGTGCGGTAGGCCAGGTCGGTAATGGCATAAGTAACTGCTTCCAGGATAGTGATGCCGGGATCGGAATTATTATAATCCGTCCAGATGGCATGACCCAGTTTTTCAATGTCTTTAAAACCCTGTTTGCGCATGGCTGTATAATCTTCTGCCGGTAACAGCGGGTTGTTTTTTATTAATGAAACAGTTTCTGACATAATTTTATTTTTTATCCGTAAGAATACTCTCTCTACTATTTATTTTTTTTCTTTGGTTTGGTTGCTGCGGCTTTTTTAACCGGCGCTGCTGCTTTGGTTACGGCTTTTGCCGGTATGGTTATTTTTTCTTTCTCTGTTCCGGCAGTTTTTGTAACTGGCTGTGCTGCTATTCCAGTGAGTCCGGCTTTAATAAATTCAGCTGGCTGCACTACTTTATCAGTAAGCGGCTTTGCTGGTTTTACTTCTACCTCTTTGATGAATCCTGTAACCAGTTCGCCTTTAATTGTATCAAACGGTTTTTTCTCATCCTGTTCTCCTGCCTTTATCAGTGGGGGGAGTTTACCCAAATCAGCATCTTTTGTATTTTTTAAACCAGTTACATCTTTAACAGGTTTAACGGGGTCGGCAGTAAGTGTTCCTGTTTCACCTGATTTCAATTCATCTTTTGCGGGTGGTGTATCAGTTTTTACCCCATCCTTCGCCGGTACTGCAACAGGTGTTGCAGGTGGTACAGGTTTTGCTTCTGCAACTGGTGTTGCAGGTGGTACAGGTTTTGCTTCTGCTTTTGGTGGCGGAGGTGGTGCTGCTGCTTCTGCTGCCGGTGCAGGCTTATTCTGTTTGCGAAGTTCGCAGGGTGTTGGCCTTACAGGTGCTTCGTATGGTATAATTACGTGCTGTGGCACTGATACAAGTATTGACCTTGCGGTGGATGGCTTTGCCACTATTTCACCTGTTTCGGTTGTGTTACCACCTATCTCTGCTTCCAGGTCGCTGCAGCCACAAATACCGGCAAGTATTTCGGCTATTGATTCCCGTGTTCCTGTAACCACCACCTCATCTAAAGTTACTGCCGATGGTGTCATCTCAATTCTTAAAGCTTTTGCTTTAATCGCAGTTTCTACAGGCATATAGCCAATAGAACTTACAATAAGTATTGCGGTAGCAGGATTCAGTTCTATTTCAAAATTGCCATTGATATCAGTTTTTACACCCGTTCCTTCTCCTTTTACTGCCACTGCTGCACCTGGAATTCCCCGATTTGTTTTTGCATCAATTACTACACCCTGCATTTTTGTAAGCGCAGCGGCTGGTGCACCTCTTTCTGCAGCAGTTTCCAACGGTGTTGCCCGCTTCATACCGCCGGCCTGTTTCAAGGTTACTATATCCAGCAGTGCCATGCGTTGCGCATCATAATCTATTGCAACTCTTTTTTGAGTAATTTTTTCTGCACAACATTCATCCTTGCAAACTCCCATTACAAAATCTGTAATAAAATCAACATAAGGCCGCTCTTCTATAAAATTTATGATGGAGGAAGCGTATATCTTCTGCCCAAACTGCACATCGGCATTTTCATCAAAAGCCCAGGGAGTAAGGTATTGCACAATTTCTTCATTGAGTTTTTTAAGGTAAAACCCTTTATCGGTACCTGTATAAAATTGCACCCTGAAGCCAACAATCACCTGCTCATATACCGGGTTTTTGGCATGTACTTTTACAAAGGGTGAAGTGAGTTTTTTCAGGTATGCCTCAATTTCCAGTAATATCCTGCGGCTTGTTTTGGGCTGCAACGGGTTGATGGAATTACGATTTTTTAAATTGGCAATGGGCACCAGCAATACATGGCCGGGTGCTATTTGCGGGCCGCAGCAAACGGCGGCGGTGGAAACTGGCACTACTCCCGGGGTAATCACATCCAGATCAACAGTAGTAAATACACCGCCTGCATTTGCGATATTTCCTTTTATTCTTGCCCCGTCAATTCCTTGTTTAGTAAAATTGTCGATGGCTTTTTTCATAAGCTCAGTTGCTTTGCTTATATCGGAAGTGGATATTGCATACACCGTTATTTCTAAAGTTGTTGCGGGGTTTGCAAGCAAATCCTGCGTGGCAGCTTCCAGGTTCTTTGCCCCTTCATCAGTAAGCTCTAATTTGAGGTCAATTGTTACTTTGTAATTTTTTCTACTGGCCACACTTGCTTCTGCGGCTGGTACTGCTGCTCCTTCTCTGCACAGGCAATTGGGATCAGTAGCAGTAATACATTTTACTTTGTATATTGACGGGAATCTGTCGAGTACCAAATGCTCGTAATCCCAACTGTTGATGGCCCTGCCCTTGTGGCGCAGGCGTTCACTTACCCTTGTATAGAATTCTTTGCTTATTTCTTTGTGCTTGCCATCGTAAGATGCAAAGGGTTGTTCCACTTTACTTACCTGTGCTACTTTTACGGCCAGCTTGGTGATGCTGCCTGCGGGCAATGCGGTATCAAAATGTGCCTGGTCATTGTCATTGTCTTCAAACACTACTTCGGCTGCCTGTGTAACTACATTTACCAGCTGCGGTATGCGGTGTGCATTTTCGGTTACGCTTACTGCAAACCAATGCAAACCCTGTGTAATGATGGTATTGTTGTTCGTAGCATCTGCTGGTATATTGAGTTTTACAATACCCGTGGTTTGAAACCCATAAGTACCATCACTCACCACATCTTCTCCACGCATGGGCCGCCACTCATTGTTGGTAAGATAACTCCACTGAATGGCGGGTGGGTCATTGTCTTCGTCTTCTGCACTGCCTTCGGCAAACTGGAATAATAAAGACACAGACTGCAGTGGCACTGCTTTTTCAAGGCCGATGAAAAGCATACCTTCTTCTTCGATATTGCCGGAATACTGGTTGTTACCACCCTCAAAATTTTGCATGGTTCGGCTGGCGGTAAGTACCATCTTGTTTAATATACTCTGCCGGTAAAGGGTTTCGTATAAAGTACTGGTATTGCCTGCCGAATATGGCCCTTTTACAACTGCTTGTGGCGCTTCTTCATATTTACTGTAAAAGCCTTTGTAGGTAAACTGGGGCAGCAGCAATTGTTTGGCATCTACCAGCAGGTAATCTCTGGCTGCGTCAAGCTGCTGAGAATTAAAGGACGATTTTTTAATGGCATTAAATGTAAGTGCTTTGTATTTAAGCGAAGCCCTTGCAGCATCTGCTGCAGCGGCGGCCAATGGCTGTGTAAATGTTTCCAGCATCCCGAAGGGATATACGTGGAAAAACTGATCTATCGACGGGTCGAGGCTTTTGAGTTCAGAAAAATAACTGACAGAGATTTCTTTAACTTTCAAAATGATTGCCAGTTCGGCCATTTTTTGAAATATGTCTTTATCAGCACTGTTGGTGGCAGCACTTAATGCAGCCCCTGCCATTGCTGTTAAACCCGGTGCCCGTGATGCTTTCAGAAGTTCTCCACCTGTATCCGGATTTTTTGCAGTATTATCAAAAAGAGTATAAGGGATGTTATTTTGCAATTGCAAAAAACCTTTACTTGTTTGGTTGGTAAAATCTGTGGAATACGATAGTGGCGTTCGCTGTACAGCAGGTAAACGCTCAACTGTTCCATCACTTTTTTTCTTAAACAATACATCCTGGGTAAGCAATCCTTCTATAAAATTACCGCCATAAGAAGTACATAAATCTGTCCATTGCTTTTGTTCCAGTAAACTTAACTTAAAAAATTCCAGCTTTTCTAATGTTTCAGGATCTGTTGCGCCTAAAAGCAGAAAGTTAATATCAAAAAGTGCATCGGTGCTGTCGGAAAGATGCTTAATATGAATTGCCAGTTCATCCACGGGCTTATTAAAAATCTCATCGCTGCCTATATACAATGAACTGCCGGGTTTAGGATTGGCTGTAAAGGGATCGAAAGGTTTATTGGGAGCAATTAACCCATCATCATTCTGCAGGGTAAGTTGCTTCAGCCCGTCAAAAAAAGAAGGTATTCTGAATATTGACGCATCAAACGCATCTGCCCCTTCTCCTCTTTCA
>JANMDL010000956.1:0-11069 GCA_031376295.1 Chitinophagales bacterium | reverse complement strand
CAAAGAAGGTATTGCTAAAGTAAATCCCAATGTACCCACATTGGTAATAGCCAACGAAAATGAAGCACTGGAACATATCTATGCCAATCCGCAGCAGGGGGCTTTATATACCATTATGTGCGATGTGGTGGCCGGTGCGTTGGATAAAATTAAGGAGCTGAAAGACAGGGAGGATATGGGGAATTAGGAATTGGGAATGAAGAATGTAGAATGAAGAATGAAGAATTACGAATTACGAATTAAGAATTAAGAAACAGCAGGCAGGTTCCTGCTATATGGATTTATGAATATAGAGTATGAATTGGTTCAATATCACTGCATTTGATGCCGGGTTATTACTTTTTGCCTGTATATGTGTGCAGAATATGTTTATGGTTTTTTTATGCAGCCGCTTTGGGGTACCCATTGGTAAATGTGCTGTACTGATTGATGTTTTTGGAAAACATTTTTACAAAACAAAAATACGCAACACCATACTGGTAGTAGGTATTCTGCCCCTTGGCGGTTATTTAAAACCTTTGTGGAAGCATTCAGGCTCTTATGCATATAATGAAGGACATCCAGAGCATAAAAAAAAGAAATTATATGAACGGATAATAATTGAGCAATCCGTATATGTCATTTGGCTTTTCCTGACATTAACGGGCCTGCTTTTTTTATTCCCTGGTAAAGGATATGCCGAAAGCCTGAACACCCTGCTCATTTTTTTTTGGTCTGCAATAAAGGCAGTTATTTCTGGCAGCCATAATGCTGGTTTTAAACAGGGAGCAATAAATTTTTTTGAAAATGCAAAAATATTCCCGGCTTTAATATGCTTGCCGGGCTTAATGCATTTGTGCATCTGGCCAATTCAAATGATTAACAACGAAAAGTTTGAGGCATCAAAAATTTATAAAATCGGGAAGTATTTTTTGATTCCAATCTTACTCCTGTTATTATACATGATTGGCTGGAAATTGCCCTTGCTCGTGTTTTCTTTTTTTGAAACTGGCGAAATTGCTGCTGTACTTACAAGCTTCTTTCTTGGTGTTTATACAGCAGGGATATTGGCTTTTTTTCCAATTGCTGCTTTTTTCCGTTTTACCTGGCGCAGGCAAAATCAGCATCAGGGCTTCAAACCCCTCCCATAAACCTCCAGCGCCCTTTTGCGTGCCACTTCATGTACTACTACCGGCGCAGGATAATCGAAGCTGTCTAATTCAGGAATCCACTTGCGGATGTACTTTAAGTCTTTGTCGAATTTTTCTGTTTGCAGGCGGGGGTTAAAAACCCTGAAATAAGGTGCAGCATCGCAACCGCTACCTGCGGCCCATTGCCATCCGCCATTATTTGCTGCAAGATCAAAATCGAGTAATTTTTTTGCAAACCATGCTTCACCCAGCCGCCAGTCGAGCAGCAGGTGTTTGGTTAAAAAACTGGCCACTATCATCCTTACCCTGTTGTGCATAAAACCCGTTTCATTCAGCTCCCTCATGCCTGCATCCACTATGGGATAGCCGGTTTGCCCCTGGCACCATTTTTCAAAAGCAGCATCATCATGCAGCCATTCAATCCGGTCATACTCTGGCTTAAAAGCCTTACCAAGACCCACTTGCGGAAAATTCCACAAAATCATATGATAAAAGTCACGCCAAATTAATTCGTTCAGGTAAGTTTCGTTAAGGCCAAGCGCCTTTTTTGCCAATTGCCGGATGCTTACCGTACCAAAGCGCAGGTGCACACCCAATTTAGATGTTCCGTTAATAGCCGGGAAATTACGCTGCTCCGCATACTTCTTTACCAGCTCTTCATTCAATTGCTTTGCCGGAAAAGGTTTATCCGCATTAATAAAACCCATTTGCTCCAATGCAATCAGCGGTAGTGCAGCCTGTTGATAAAAATTACTGAAATATTTTTCAGTTGGGTAAGATGTTGTATCCGTTTCCGTAAGCCTTGCTTTCCATTTTTTACTGTAAGGGGTAAACACGGTGTAAGGCTTCCCATCATCTTTAGTAACTTCCAGTTTTTCAAAAATCACCTGGTCTTTAAAAGTATGCAGCATACTGCCTCTGCTTTGCAGCAGGCTGGCAATTATCGCATCCCTTTCCTTTGCATACGGCTCATAGTCGTGGTTGGTAAATACTTCTTTAACATCATACTGCTGCTGCAATTGTAAAAAAGCCTCCTGTGGTGTGCTATAAAACACCTGCAGGGTACTGCCCATCGCTGCCAGTTGCTGCTGCATATCTTCCAGCGCAGCATGTATAAAAGCTACACGCCGGTCGGCCTTATCTTCCAGCCGGTTGAGTATGTTTTTATCAAAAATAAAAATGGGTAATACCGGGTAAGCCCCTTTCAGCGCATTAAAAAGGGCAGCATTGTCCAAAAGCCGCAGATCACGGCGGAACCACATAACCGAAACTGACTCCATGTTTTATTGTTTCAAAACTAACAAGCAGCAAGCTGAATAGTTTACTGCAGCAGGGAATAAATTTTTTGTGTGAGTGCATTGCCATACTCAGCACTGTCAACCTGCTTTACCCAGCGTATATTGTAAATAGCATTTGTCAAAAAAACCTCATCGGCTTCAAGCAATTGCTGTATGGTGATTTGCTGCTCCTCAACCGCAAGGCCATTACTGCGCAGCACAGCCAGTACCTGCCTGCGCATGATGCCAGCCACACAGCCCTCGCTTAATGCAGGCGTTAAAACAACCTCCTTTTTTACTATGAAAATATTAGCGATGGTACTGTCGCAAATGCGGCCATGCATATTCAGCAATACAGCATCGTTCCATTTCTCCTTTTTGGCATACATGGCAGCCAGCAGGTAAGGCAGGTAATTATTGTGTTTAAGCCCCGAAGTAATATCGCAGGTCTTCAGTGCATCACTGTACACTCCCATCACAAGGCCATTGCTGTTCCATGTTCCGTTACCCGCAGGCAGTTCCATTGTTTCAATAACCCAATTGGGAGTATTGTTTTTTACATCGTACAGGCCACCTTCACCCCTGTACACCATCAGCCTTATTCTTGCTGCTGCTGTATGCCCATTCTTACCGGCCAATTCCTTAGTCTTCTCTTCCAGCATATCGGGGGTAAAATGGCGGGGCACTTCAAAGCCAAGTACCTGCATACCATGCCATAACCTGGCAAAATGCTCATCAGCATGTATTAAAATCCCGTTCAGCAGCTTAATGGTTTCAAAAAGGCCATCGCCATACCGCAACCCACGGCTGCTGATACCCACTGCGGCTGTGCCTTCTTTAATAAATTTTCCGTTGTGGTAAAAAAAAATGCCCATAATGATTATGGGCAAAAGTATACGTTTGTTTGGATAAGCACTTAAAGAAGATCGTCGTCAATCAATTTATTTTTAACAGCATACATGATAAGCCCTGCTGTACTTTTGGCGCCGGTTTTCACTTTCAGTTTGTCACGGATGGCTTCTACCGTGCGGGGGCTCAGTTCCACCACTTCTGCAATTTCCTTTGTGCTCTTTTCTTCGCACATCAGCTTCAGTATCATAATTTCCTTATCATTCAGCCTGGCTTCCTCCATCATCATACGCTGCTGCACAGGTGCATTGCGTTGCTTCAGGTTAGAGAGCAGGGCTTTATTGGTAAGGGTATTAAAGTAATACTCCTGGTCGTAGCAGGTTTTGATGGCTTCATAAATAATTTCACTGTCGCTGGTTTTGGTAAGATAACTATTGGCACCCAGCTCCATCAGTTTAGTAATCATACTATGATCATCCATCATGGTAAGCATGATGGTTTTCACATCAGGAAAATTCTTTTTCAACTCAGGCAATGTAGCAATACCATCCATGATGGGCATTTGTATATCAAGCAGGATTACATCAGCCGGTACCATTTTAAGCAGGTTGAGCAGATGCATTCCATTATCGGCTTCTGCTACTACTTTTACATCCTTTTTTGCACTCAATGCGGTTTTAACACCAGCTCTGTAAAGTACATGATCATCGCAGATTATAACTTTTATAGGTTCCAAATTATCAGAATTTATATTTTATTAAGGTTTAAGTATTGTGCAGTTATTATGCTGCGGGTAAAGTTACTCCAATATCAGGATGCAAGATGGCGATAATTTTTTTAATACAGTATAGGAGATATACCTGATTATTGCTATGGGAAAACTACGATTAAATGACGTGATTTAACGGACAATATTACTTTTACCGCTTACCCTTATACGAAAAATATTTAATATCACCTCCTAAACGGCTTCAAATACAGCAATAAACATACTATCTGCCTTTTTACTCCAGCCCGCCAGCAATTCTGCCTGCAGCAATCTCAATCCCAACCCTTGTAAAAAAATTTCCTGGTCTTCATTCTCCTGTTTAAAAACAGAGCAGGTTATATAGAAAAAAAGGCCACCCGGCTTCAGGTGTTTAATGGCAGTGGAAGCTATTTTCTGCTGTAAGGCAGCGTATACACTTATCTGTGCTTCGTCAAAAAAACAATGCTGCTCAGGTGTTCTTGCCCATGTGCCACTGCCGCTGCAGGGTGCATCACATATAATAATATCATATCCGTCAGAACCGGTATGCTGTACATGTCCATCGGAAGCAAGGTCTGCCGTAAAACATATATACTTTTTTATCCCTGCCCTTCTGAACCGCAGGTCGAGGTTGTGGAGTATGGTACTCCGCAGATCCGAAACAGATAAGTTAACCCTGCCTTTGAGTGTATCGTACAGCAGTATTGACTTTCCTCCGCTGGCCGCACAGCAATCCCAGGCCAATAAGGCATTGAGTTTGCTGACAGGAATGAATTTTTCAAAAAACTCCCCGGTGCGTTGCGAATTAAAATCCTGCACCACCGCTTCTTTATCAAGCGCTATTACAGTATCAATATTAGTAGTATTGGTAAGGGCAATACAATTACTGCTGATTTCATCAAACCCGATTGCTGCTGCGGTTAACTTGTGCTTTACAAGCTCCTCCATACCCGGGCGAAGCCGCAGGTAAAGCTGTGGCTGTATTAAAAATGAAAGGCAAAATTGCCTCCCTTGCTCCGGGCTTAAGCCCAGCACAGGGGAGAAATACTCAATAAAAGAGAAAAAACCTGTTGGTTCAATACCGAGGATGATGCATTTTTCAGAAAGCGGCAGCCCGGTTTTTTCATTCCACCCTGCGTTGAAATATTCCAAAAACCCCGATGGTAGCTGCTGACACAGAAAGCATGCCGCCACTATTTTTTCTTCAACCGGAACTGCTGCGAGTGTATGCCCCAGCCGGAAAAAATTGTAGCAAAGGGTACTGATCTGCTTCCGGTCTTTACTACCGTGCTTTTTATTACTGCTGAAATATTTTTTTACGTAATGGCTGAAAGGCATGTCGCCATTATAAGCACTGAGTAAAGTAACTGCTGTATTAAGATGTGATTGATGAATCATTTATTTATTGCAGTTTAGTACCGCAAGCCTTATTGTATGCCCGTGGATATTATTGTTTAAACGCACAGCCGAGCTATTTGCTATGTCACAAGAGTGCGACGCCAATGATGACTGGCTTTGTACAACTGCCTGGCTCAAAAAAAAGCTACAGTTCCAGCAGCGTTTTTACAGGGTCTTTGCCAAAAAGCAGCAATGCCGGATTTTCCAGCAGCTCTTTTACCCTTACTAAAAAGCCTACTGATTCCCTTCCGTCGATAATACGGTGATCGTAACTGAGTGCCAGGTACATCATTGGTCGTATTACCACCTGCCCGTTAATGGCCATTGGCCTTTCCTGTATTTTGTGCATGCCCAGAATGGCGCTTTGGGGTATATTTATGATGGGTGTACTCATCATACTACCAAAAACGCCGCCATTGGTAATGGTAAATGTACCCCCCTGCATTTCTTCCAGTGTAAGTTTACTTTCTTTTGCCTTGGTAGCCAGTTCCACAACCTTGGCTTCAATCTGGGCCATATTAAGGCTTTCGGCATTGCGTATAACAGGTACCACCAGGCCTTTGGGGGCGCTCACCGCAATGGATACATCGCAATAATCGTGGTAAATGATATTTTCTCCATCAATATATGCGTTTACGGCTTTAAACTCCTGCAGCGCAAAACAACAAGCTTTGGTAAAAAAGCTCATAAAGCCAAGGTTTACCCCATGTATTTCTTTAAACTTATCCTTGTATTTAGTGCGGATGTCCATAACCGGACCCATATCCACTTCATTAAAAGTGGTAAGCATGGCTGTGGTATTTTTTGCTTCAACCAGGCGGCGGCTCACCGTTTTGCGTAGGTTGCTCATTTTTTCAGGCTTATCTTCCCTGCTGAACATTGTGGAACCGGGTTTGCGGCCGGGATTGCTCAGTGCTTCCAGTACATCCTGTTTAATGATTTTACCGTTGCTGCCACTGGGTATTACGGTTTTAGCGTCTAACTTTTTATCGGCAATCATGGCGGCAGCCACTGGCGAAGCTTTAACATCGGCTGCAGGTGGGGCAACCTGTGCTGTTTTGGATGATACGGGTGTTGTATCCGGGGGTTTTACTGCTTCGGGGGCAGTAATTTTTTCGGGCCTTGTGGCTTCGGTATCAATACTGCATACAATATCCCCTATTTTAAGTGTATCACCTTCTGCAGCAATTATTTTTATGGCACCCGCCTGTTCAGCATTTATCTCAAAAGTGGCTTTTTCGCTTTCCAGTTCTGCAATTATCTCATCCCTGTCGGCCCATTCTCCATCTTTTTTCAGCCATTTTACCAATGTAACCTCATTGATGCTTTCCCCTACTGTTGGAACTTTTATCTCGATTGCCATGTATAAACTTGTTTATAAGTTTGGCAAATTTCGGGGAAAATGGAGTATATTTAAAATTGATTTGGACAGAAAAGTAAATTTTGTGGAAATTAACCCCTTTGTGGTATTGTTTTTTATATTTCAATACCCTACTTTTACACACAAATGTGTAACTGAGCCCTTGTTTAACGATCCGTTTCAAGCACAAAAGTTACCGTTTCAGAAATAGAAGTTACCATTTACTAAATAAAAAGCGATTTTTAGCGTTGTAATAAGTACTTTTATCAAGCTTTTAAGGTAAATAAAATTAAAAAAGATGCAAAAAAGACTACATTTTTCAGGATTGGCGGTTGCACTGCTCCTCTGCAGCAGCAGTTTTGGCCAATTGTTCATCAGCAGTGGTGCTACTTTTAACATTCAGACAGGTGGTATTGTAACTGTACAGGGCGATGTTACCAGCAGTGCTGACATTACCGGTGCTGGTAAAGTAATTCTGAAAGGAACCGGAAACCAGAACGTAAACATGAACGGGTTTACCATCCCGAATCTTGAAATGGACAATGCGGCCAATGCCACACTTACAGGCAATGCCAGGGTGGGTACCGATGTAACTTTTACCACTGGTAAGATACAGCAGGGTAACTTTAACTTTGTGCTGGCCCCTGCAGCAACTGTTACCGGCGCAGGTGCAACAAAATATTTTGTTACCAATGGTACCGGCAGTCTGATAAAAAACGCTTTAGGCGCTGCCGCATTCACTTACCCGGTAGGTAACAGCACTACCACTTACAATCCTGCTACCATCAGCAACAGTGGTACTGCCGATGATATTGGTGTAAGGTGCCTTACCAATGCACTCAGCACGGGTACAACAGGTACAGCTTTTACCAAAGAAGTAGCGGATGCAAGCTGGGATATTACTGAAGCTGTAGCTGGTGGAAGTAGCCTGAGCCTTACCACTACCTGGAATGCCAGTGATGAATTAATTGGTTTTAACCGTACAAAAGGCGGTATCTCTTATTATATACCAACACCAGGCGTAACGCAGGGTTGGGATATGCTGAACAGCCAAACGGGTGCTGCAGCAGGAGCCGATCCTTACACTTATACAAGAACAGGCATCAGCGCACTGGGTGCATTTGCAGTAGGAACAAGGCCGGTGTTAAGTCCGCTGCTTGTTTCTCCAAAAGTATTTTTACAGGGACCGTTTAATACCGGTACTGGTGTGATGGGTGATGCGTTAAGAACGCTGAACCTGACACCAACAGCTGAGCCATATGCTGCTATTGTTGGTTTTACGCACAGCGGAAGCGGTGGTGCAGAAACGAGTACTGCTGCTATTGTAGGTTCAGGTGCACCAGCAGGCAACGATGCGGTTGTAGACTGGGTTTTTGCTCAACTGCATGATGGTGTTTCCGGGGCGGTTATTGGTACAAGAGCTGCGCTGATTCAAAGAGATGGCGATGTGGTAGAAACAGATGGCGTGTCACCACTTAACATGGCTGGTTTTGCTGCTGGCAACTATTTCGTATCAATCCGTCACAGAAACCATTTGGGTGCTCGGTCTGCCGCCGCATTTGCTTTAGCAAAAACTACTACAACAGTTTATAATTTTACCACTGCTGTTACCCAGGCTTTTCCCGGAGCCGTGGCAAATGCGCCAATGGCTACACTTACAGCCGGTGTATTTGGCCTATTCGCTGGCAATGCCAATGATGATGTTGTAGTTAAGATGACCGGTTTAACTGCTAATAATAACGACTATTTGAAACTTCTGAACACACTGGGAAGTTCTACTGTATCAATACCGAATGTTTATTCAAAACAGGATCTTAACATGGATGGCACAATAAAAATGACAGGTTTAACTGCCGCCAATAATGATTATTTAAGGTTACTGAACACACTTGGAGCAAGTACAATTTCTTTATCACAACCCATTTTTTAAATTAACTCAAGTTATAATATCATGAAAAAAGTTTTATCAATCATAACAGGCCTTCTGATTACGGCAGCATCTTTTGCTCAGCCGTATTTTCAGGGAACTTTTGTAAAAGACCCTGCTAATGCAACAAATAACAGGATCATATTCAGGATGAATCCTACTGCTAATATCACTACCGCTATCGGCTACATAGAGATAGCTTTCAGGTATGCAACTGCCACCACGCCGCCATTTGTTGCTGCGGGCATTATACCTAATACAACTACCTTCCCCGGACTTAATATCCAGCGGCTGCCGGACTTTGTTGCTGGTGGTTTTACCTACGTAAAGTTTGTTCACAATACAGCCACCGTGGCAAGTAACACTTATGTGCCAAACCCAAATGGTTTTGACTTATTTAGTATTGCCATACAGGGTACCCCCGCTGTTATTGCTCAAATTCAATTGGCAAGCGATGCACAGGGTACTGGCGACTACGTATTTGGTGTTGCAGATGGTGGGGGTAACTTCCTTGATCCGGGTGCCGGTGCACAGTTGTACGGCCCAGGGTATTCTGTTGCTGGCAATATTCATCTTGTACCCTTAACCAATGTACCTGTTCCTGTTAAATTCAATGGCTTTACTGCTACAAAAAGGGACAATACAGCATTACTGAACTGGTCAGTTGAAAATGAAGGCCCTGTTACTTCACATTACGAGATAGAAAGAAGTACCAATGGTGTGAGCTTTAGTAAAATTGCAAGGGTTGAAGCCAAAAACAATGGTGCTACCAGCAATGCCTACAATTTAACAGACCTGAATCTTACTTCGGTACGTACTGAAGGAGTTATCTACTACCGCATTAAGCAGTACGACAAAGATGGCCAGTTTGTATACAGTGATATTAAAAGCGTACGCCTTGATGGAAGAGGATTTGCAATATCTGTTTTCCCTAACCCGGTAAAAGATGTGGCTACATTAACTATTGACCTGGTGCAGGATGGTGATGTAATCATTAATATTACCGATGCTGCCGGCAAGCAGATAAAACAATTGCAGGTACAGGGCTTCAAAGGACTCAATACCAAAAAAGTAGATATGCTTTCTATGGCATCCGGCACCTACCTTTTCAAAATAAGTACAGGTACCGAGGTTAAAACATTATCCGTAGTAAAAGGTCAATAAAACTCTAATAGCAAAAAGTGTTTTCACTAGCTGCCCCTGCCTTAAAGCGGGGGCAGTTTTTTTTGATGCAAGCTGCTGTATCCTTTTTTCTATAATTGGATCCCTTTTCTAAAAGCTGTAATAAGTCCGGGATGGCCGGGTACTTTGTTCGTTAAATTATGGTGATGCCCGTTTTAGTAGAACTGCTTATCTGGTTATTTTGGCAGGGATAAAAATCTTTCATATGTTTATTGCTAAATAACAAACGTGAAAGAAGTTATCAGTTCTATAGTGTTTGTGCTGGCAGTTTTTTGTACAAAGGCACAGGTAAATAAACACCCCGGCTTTTACAACCTGCCCGACAGTGTAAAAGCAATTTCCTTCATCGCCACTGTACAGCCTCCACCCGCAAAGGACAATAAAAAGTGGAAAGCCGGCATCGGGGCCAACCAGGCAGCTATATCGCTGCTGAAGACAAAAAATAAATACCAGGTTGATTTTGTATTTCCTAAAACGGCAGCCGTTGTGGCAAAGGGACAGGAGGTAAAAACGCAAGGCAGCTATAAACTGAGATGGACATTCAATGAAGAAAGTAGTGAAAACTATAAACTCTTTATTACCTCGGCAGGTGACTCAGCAGAAAATTTCACATTATTTTCGGGGTACATTTATTTTTCTGCATCAAACAAATGGAAATTAATTGGCACCTGTAAAATGACCGGGGAATGGACCACCTTGAAAACAACGGCATTATTTAAGTCATGTCGCCGCAGAGCAGGGCAACAAGTACAACTGACCAATGCCTGGCACCAGCGCAATAATGGAAGCTGGAAAAGTACCGTACCAACTGATACACTTACCCCGGTAGTGGCTCCCCTCAGCAATATAGACAGCCTGGAACAATTTACTACCGAAACCGCATTGCTGAACGGTGAAAAAAAGGATATACAGGGCTGCAAAGACGGCGTGTATTATACCACCATGAAGGAAGGCAATGACAAACTGGTGGCAGTAACTGATACGGTAACCGTTTTTTACAAAGGCTATCGCTACTCAGACGGAGTGATTTTTGATCAAACAAAAGATAAACCCGCCCGCTTTCCTTTAAGCAGGCTCATTAAAGGCTGGCAGACCGGCCTCTCACTTTGCAGGGTGGGTGGAAAAATTAAATTAGTGATATTGTCGGGGCAGGCATATGGTATCCGTACAAGAGCTGCCAAAATTCCTCCAAACACTA